>NZ_BAAANN010000029.1:0-130428 GCF_039529815.1 Amycolatopsis minnesotensis
GGCACCATCGCGGCCACCCGCCGCCCGCTGACGGTGGACCAGGTCGGTCCCGGCACGGTGCTCAACCCCCTGCTGTGGGAACGCGGCCTCAGTACCCGATGTCGGTGACCGGTGCTTCCGGCTCGCCGGTGGTGTCGGGGCTGAGCAGAATCGTCGCCGTGGCTAGCCGGTGCAGTTCGGCAACCGCGGCCAGTGCTTCGTCGGCCTGTTCGCGCACCCGGTCGACTTCGTCTCCGGGTGTGTTCGGGTCCGGCATTTCTGGTGGAATTTCCTCGTGTTCGTGGGGCTGGGACGGTGTTGTGGGCTCAGCCGAGCCAGGTGGTCAGTGCGTGGTAGTAACCGTTGTCCTGGCCTCGGGCGTTGGGGTGGTAGAAGCCGGCGATGCTGAGCGGGGTGAGGCCGTTGATCCAGGGGGCGGCGGTGCACTGTCCATGGCCGTCGAAGTCGTCTCGTACGTCCTGGTAGGTCAGTCCGGCGGCGCCGGGCCGGAGGCGAAGATCCTCGGGTAACCGAGCACGACGACCCGAGCTTTCGGCGTCCGGCCCTTGATCGCGGCGTAGGTCCTGTCCAGTTTGCCGGGGAGTCGGCCGTCGCGGTGGCTTTCGACTTGTCGATCTTGTCGGTGCACTGCTTTTCGGTGCCGAGCGTGCAGGTGGTCATCACACCGGCGAACCCGATGTCGTGGCCGCCGACGGAGATCGTAACCAACGTGGTCTACGCGGTGAGCGCGCCGAGTTGGGTGCGGAGCACATCGTCGGTGGTGGCGCCGGCGCAGACGGCGAACGTGAAGGACGCCGTCGGGTACGCTTTCTCCCAGAGCTCGGGATAGGCGTGGGTGCTGCGAAGGCAGGATCCGCTCGACCCGTAGTCGCCCGCGCCGGTTCCCGCCGAGTAGGAGTCACCGAGCGCGACGTAGTCGCCGTCAGCGGCCACCGTCGGCACGGCACCGGCCGCGGCGATTCCGGCGACCGTGGCGGCACAGACCAGTGATCGTGCGAAACGCATGAAAGCCTCCTTCATGTTCAGAGCCGCAGTGTGGCCCGGCTGCCCGGTGACGGCGTCAGTCGAATCACGTAGATGCACACGTATCCGTTCTGAAGATCCATTCCGCGGCGACGAGTGGGGCGCCCAGGCCCGGCGTCCGTCCGATTGACAGTCGGAGGGAGCGCTGTCATTCTCCCTAACACTCGTTAGGGAGGTTGCAATGGTGCATTTCCTTCGTCGTACGGTTCTCGTGGCCGCGGTGAGCGTGCTCGCGGCGTGTGTGCTCGCGCCGACCACACCTGCCGCTGCCGAGGCCAGCGGTCCGGCGGTGTCGTCGGTCGATCCGCGGTGGGTGGCTCCGGGGCCGTTCGAGGTCGTGGTGGATGCCGGGGACGGACACACCTTCTACCGGCCGGCGGTGCTCGATGACCGCAGCGGCTATCCGGTGATCGTGTGGGGCAACGGCACCGGGGTGAGTCCGGCGGCCTATGACGAGTTGCTGCGGCATTGGGCCTCGTTCGGGTTCATCGTCGCGGCGGCCGACACCCCGTTCGCCAACGACGGGAAGGCGATGCTGGACGGTGCCCGGTGGCTCATCGGGGAGAACGAGCGGGCGGGCAGCCGGTATTACCACAAGATCGACACGGGGGCGATCGGAGCGGCGGGGCATTCGCAGGGTGGGGCGGGTGCGATCAACGCGGGAGCGGACCCGATGATCACCGCGACCATCGCGCTGCAACCGGGACCGCTCGCCGACGCGCGCCGGTTGCACGGGCCGACGCTGTTCCTCGCGGGGCAGGACGACAAGATCGTCGATCCCGGTGCGATCGTGCTGCCGTTCTACGAGTCGGCTTCGCAGGTTCCCGCGGTGTACGCGGAACTGGCGGGCGCGGGTCATTTTGAACCGGCGCACGACGGCGGCCGGTTCCGTGGTGTCCTCACGGCGTGGTTCGCCTATCGCCTCACCGGTGACGAGCGGGCCAAGGCGGAGTTCACCGGCCCGTCCTGCGGGCTGTGCACCGATCCGGCGTGGAGCGAGGTGCGCCGCAACGACAAGGCCGGGAACTACCTTGTCGCGCGGGAAGGATCCGACCGCTGAGCGAGAACCGCGGTATCCGCGATCTCACCGCGCTGGCCAGGGTTCGCGCGGTGGATCCGCGGCTGCCCGATGGCACGAGCACGGGTACCGAGTCGCGGATCCTGCTGGAGTCGTTGCGCTTGTTCGCCCATCACGGCTATCCGGCCACGAGCGTGCGCGCCATCGCGGCCGCGGTCGGGGTGAAAGCACCGAGCCTGTACGAGCACTTCCCCACCAAGGAGCACATCCTGGCGCGGATCGTCCACATCGGACACCAAGCACTGCTGGCCTCGTTCGAGCGGACGATCGCGGGCTGCGGTCCCGACCCGGTCAGCCAGGTCCGGGAACTCGTCCGTACCGATGTGCTCGTCCACGTCACCTACCCGCTGCTGGCGATCGTGGCCAACGACGAACTGCACCACCTGTCCCCGGCGCGCGCGGCGGACGTCCTCGCCCTGCGGGAACGCGCCGAACAGATCGCCCTCGACGCGGGCAGGCGCGGCGCTGAACAAGGGGTGTTCGACGGCACTGAACTCGTCGCGACGACGGCGGCGATCGCGAGCATGGGCGTGCGCGCGCCGTACTGGTTCATCCCCACCCCCGCCTACGGACCCGCCGAACTCGCGGACGCCTACGCCGAACTGGCGATCCGCATGCTGCGGCCGTCCTCACCCCATCGGGACGGCCGGGGTGGTGGCTGACCGGTGGGCACATTCGTCAGCACAGCCCGGCAGCGGGAGTCTCCCGGTACGGAAGTGACTCGGTACATCGGCGGTGTTCGCGAACGGGCCGTGGTGCGTCGGCTGCTGGGGGCGAACCGATTGGTCACGCTGACCGGCCCCGGCGGGATCGGCAAGACCCGGCTGGCCCGCCAGGTCATGCGCGACGTCGCGCGGGCCTACCCCGACGGGGTGGTGTTCGCCGAGTTGGCCGCGGTCAGTGATGGTGCTCTGCTCACGACGCACGTGGCGGATCTTCTCGGCGCCCACGGCCCGAGCCGCTCGTCGGTGAGCGAGTGCGTGGTTGAGCACCTGCGAGATCGCGCAGTGCTGGTGGTATTGGACAACTGCGAGCACCTGGTGGCCGATTGCGCGCGGCTCGTCCACGCGATTCTGGCCGAGTGCTCGCGCGTGGTCGTGCTGGGCACGAGCAGGCACTCGCTGGGGATCGCGGGTGAACAGCAATTTCCGGTGTTGCCCCTTCAGGTTCCTGGTGCCGACGTGGTGCTGACTTCGGATGAGGCCGGTTGCTATGAGGCCATCGAACTGTTCGCCGATCGTGCCGTGGCGGTACAGCCGGGGTTCCGGATCACCGACGGCAACTGCGCCGACATCGCCCGGCTGTGCCGGCGGTTGGACGGGGTGCCCCTGGCGATCGAAATGGCGGTCGCGCGCCTCAGAACGCTGACACCGCGCCAGATCACCGAACGAATGGACCACTGCTTGACTTTGCTCACGACCGGGCGCCGCACCGCGCCACCACGGCAGCGCAGCTTGCGCGCCACGCTCGACTGGAGCTACGCCCTGTGCTCGGACGACGAGCAACGACTGTGGGCACACCTGTCGGTCTTCGCCGGATCGTTCGACCTGCCCGCCGTCGAGCACGTCTGCGCCACGGGCGACGCGGTGGACACGATCGATGGCCTCGTGGACAAGTCCGTGGTGCTGAGCGAAACCGGCCGCGACGAAGGCGTCCGGTATCGGTTGCTGGAACCGGTGCGGGAATACGGCCACGAACGGCTTCTGCTACTGGCCACGAGAGAAAGCGCCGCGCGGCGGCACCGGGATTGGTACGACCAGTTGACCGCCCGTGCTGACGCGGAATGGTTGGGGCCCCGGCAATCGGCGTGGTGGCACCGACTCTGGCAGGAGCACGCGAACGTGCGTGCCGCGGTGCGCTGGTCGCTGTCCGAACCCGGGGAAGCGGGGGTCGCGCTGCGGATGGCGGCCCGCGTGGAGGAGTACTGGACTTTGCGCGGCGCCCACGCGGAAGCCAGACTCTGGCTCGATCGGGCCCTCGCGGCCGCGCCGCCGGATCATCCTGACCGTCCGCTGGCGCTCGTCACCGCGGCCGCGCACTCCTGGTGGCTCTCTGACCTCCCGGCCGTCTCACACAGGGTGGCTGAGGCGGAGAGCCTGATCGTGCACGTCGACGACGAACTCCTGCACGCTCGGGTCGCCTATGCGCGCGTGCTGGAAGCGCAGGCCCAGCGGGACGCGCGCTGCCGCGAGATCGCCACCGGCGTCCTGCCCGTGCTCCGCCGCCACGGGGACCACCGCCGCACGCTCCGAACCTTGACGATCCTCGGTGGCGTCGAAGCCTACCTCGGCGACATCGGCGCCGGGCGTGCGAGATTGCGGGACGCCGTCGCGTTCGCGCAAGACCACGCGGATCGCTACTACCGCGACATCGCCTTGTTCGGCCTCGCCCTGATCGAAACCCAGTTCGGTGACGTCGACACCGCCGCGGACGCGGCGCGTACGGCGCTCGCCTCGACCAGTGCGCTCGACAGCAGGTTCGGCGACGCCTTCCACATCGAGGCGCTGGCCTGGATCGCCACCCTGCAAGGACATCATTGGCGAGCGGCGACGCTGTACGGCGCCGCGGCCACGGCGTGGGAGTCCCTCGGATCCGCGCACACACCACTGGTGGCCAGACCACACCAACACCACCTGGACGACACCAGACGCGCGCTCGGCAGCCCGGCCTTCGACCGTGCTTACACCGCCGGACACGGGTTCACCGCAACCGAAGCACGGCAGTACGCGCTCGAGGAGAACGCGGACACGTCCCCGGACCCTCCGGAGGAAACGGTGAGGCTCACCCAACGCCAGCACGAGATCGCCGAACTGGTGGCGCAAGGCCTTTCCAACCGGGAAATCGCGGCGCGTTTGGTCATCTCGGTCCGCACGGCTGAGACTCATGTCCGGCACATCATGACCAGGCTTGGTGCCACGACGCGCACTCAGGTCGCGACCTGGTACCTGACGCGTTCCGGCACACCGGTGAACTAGCCGTCGCGCTGGCTTCGCCCGAGACCGTGCGACGGATCGACACCGCGGAGGTGCTGCCGGTGCCTGCCGGTCGGCAGGCACCGGCAGCACACGGTGGTCAGGATGCGAGCAGTTCTTTGACTTTTCCGATCACGCTGGGGTCTTTGAAGATGTTCAGGTGGTTGAGGTTGTCGAACTCGGTGTTGGTCGCGCCCGGCAGGACGGTGTTCGTGGCCGGGATGATGACGCCGTCGCTGGGTGTCCACAGCGTCGACCACTTGGTTCCCGCCGGGAGTACCGGGTCGGCGTTGAGCTTGGTCAAGACTGTGGAGCCGGGAAGCATTTCGCGGCAGGTGATCAGGAACGAGCACAGCGAGGCGCCTTGCGTTCCCAGGTTGGCGCCGGCGATCGAGACCCAGTGGTCGGTCCTTCCGGCGCAGCCGGCGAACTTCACGCAGTACCGGCTGTTGAGGCTGCCCATGGAATGCGACACGATGTCTACTTTGGATGCGCCGGTACGGCGAAGAAGGTCTTGTACCGTTCGACCGAGCTGGTCGGCGGTGACCACGTTCGACTGCGTGATCGTGTTGTAGGTGACGGCGGTGATCTGGTCGTCCTGGTAGCCCTCGGCCAGCAGCGCCTGGGTGAGCGCCGACCACATCGTGCCGTTCTCGATGAACCCGTGCACCAAGATCACCGGGTTCCTGCCGTTGGCGAAGGAGGTAGCGGCAGGCGTCGCCGCCACTGCGGGCGCGGCCAATCCGAAGGTGAGGGCGGTGGCGATAGCGAACGCCGAAACACGACGACATATGCGCTTCATGGGTGCCTTCCTTGGCAGTAGGGACGCCCGATAGTCCGCTGCCAGCCACACCCACGTCGTCAGTGGAAACCCGTACCCACCACGTAAACATCGCCTGCCACCACTGCGCCCGGCATCGCTGGCCCGACGCCCGGCACTCGGGTCGTGCGAATCGGCGCGTGCTCGAAGGTCGCGGGCTTATCGACCGCTACCTCGCCGAGGCGGCCTACTCCGCCGCTGTCGCGGCCCAAGACGCGGCCGAGGCAGGTGAAGCCGCGGCGACAGCGCGCAACGCCGCTGTCTGGCCATGCCCCTCACCCTTCGGTGCTCAAGGGAGGGAGTTAAGTGTGGCAAGAGCCAGGCTACCCGCTGGTAGGTACTCACTGCC
Organism: Amycolatopsis minnesotensis; assembly: GCF_039529815.1. Lineage (NCBI taxonomy): Bacteria > Bacillati > Actinomycetota > Actinomycetes > Pseudonocardiales > Pseudonocardiaceae > Amycolatopsis > Amycolatopsis minnesotensis. Next base: position 6,243 of record NZ_BAAANN010000029.1, read on the forward strand.
AGGTCGCTGACCTGGCGTTTCGAGTGCCCCCGGTGCGACTCGAACGCACACTGGACGGATTTTGAGTCCGCTGCCTCTGCCGATTGGGCTACGGGGGCGTGCGGCGAAACTTTACTCAGACGTCGCCGGGCGCTCGTGGCGGGGGTCGCGCTGTGTGTCCGGGGGTCGATGCGTCCGACGTGGTGAACGCCATCTGTCGGACTGGATCGTTCCCGGTAGGCTTTTGATTCGCGGCCCGCCGCGTTCCGAACCCAGTTGACCACACAGAGCCACCCAGGAGGACCCCGGTGACCGGACAGGCTGCCGAGGCCGGCGAGACAGTCGCCACGCCGCAGCGTCGGGTGCTCGTCGCCGAAGACGAAGCACTGATCCGCCTCGACCTCGTCGAGATGCTGCGCGAAGAAGGCTACTCGGTGGTCGGCGAAGCCGGTGATGGCGAGGAAGCCATCTCGCTCGCCTCGGATCTGAAGCCGGACCTCGTCATCCTCGACGTCAAGATGCCGAAGCTCGACGGCATCGAGGCGGCTTCGAAGATCACCGGTGACCGGATCGCGCCGGTCGTCATCCTGACCGCGTTCAGCCAGCGCGACCTCGTGGAGCGCGCGCGTGACGCGGGAACGATGGCCTACCTGGTGAAGCCGTTCGCGAAGCGGGATCTGGTGCCGGCGATCGAACTCGCGGTGAGCAGGTTCGCCGAGTTGCAGGCGCTGGAGTCCGAGGTCGCCGGGCTCACCGACCGGCTCGAGACCCGCAAGGTCATCGACAGGGCGAAGGGCCTGTTGATGAGCGAGCAGGGCCTGAGCGAGCCGGACGCGTTCCGCTGGATCCAGCGCACGGCGATGGACCGCCGCACCACGATGAAGGCCGTCGCCGAGGCGGTCGTGGAAAGCATCGGCACTCGCTGACTTTCTGTAGTTCCTCCGCTACCTCGTCGTCCTTTTGATCACTCTTCGCTGCCCATTCCTCCGTTGCATTCACGCTAATGGGTGTGAACCATGGGTTAACCCTCGTGGCCCCCGTCACGATGTGGATACAAGACCTTGACTGACGCTGTGCAACGCCCCGCCGGGCGGCTACGTTCAGCGACCAGATCAGGTCCCTGTTGCGGGGACTGCCGCCCACCAGCGGCTTGTCGGCATTTGGAGGAACGAGTGCAGAAGGCACGACTCTCACGGGTCATCGTGCTGGCGGCGGTGGGCGCAGTCGCCCTCGGCGCGTGTTCAGCGCGTAACGAGAGCGATTCCGGCGGAGACACTCCGCCGCAGTCGCAGGCGGCAGCCCCCGCCCAGGCATCCAACGCGGCCAACCCGGCAGGCGATGGCAAGGCCCAGTGTGCCCCCACTTCTATCGCCTACGCGGGCACCATCAACGGCAACAACGCCGCGCTCGGCCAGAACATTCTCTACGGTGTCGACCTCGCGGTGACCCAGCACAACAAGGCGAACCCCGGTTGCCAGGTCAAGCTGGAGAAGTTCGAAACCGAGGGCACCCCGGACAAGGCGCCGGGCATCGTCACGCAGATCGCCAACACCAACTCGATCATCGGTGTGGTCGGCCTTCCGTTCTCCGGTGAGTCGAAGGCCGCGGGCAACATTTTCAACGACAAGGGTCTTGTGCAGCTCACCCCGTCGGCGACCAACCCGACGCTGAGCCAGAACGGCTGGAAGACCTTCTTCCGCGGCCTCGGCAACGACAACACGCAGGGCCCCGCCGCCGCGCAGTTCATCACGCAGGAACTGAAGGCGGACAAGGTCTGCGTCGTGCGCGACGACTCGGAGTACGGCACCGGCCTCGCCGACGCGATCACCAAGGCGCTCGGTGAGAAGGCCACCTGCCAGCAGACGGTGAAGACGAAGCAGATCGACTTCGCCGCGGTCGTCAACGACATCAAGAGCAAGTCGCCGCAGGCGATCTTCTACTCCGGCTACTACCAGGAAGCCGCTCCGCTCGCGCAGCAGCTTTCCGACGCGGGCGTGGACGCGAAGTTCGTCGGTCCCGACGGCGTGAAGGACGACGAGTTCGTCAAGGGCGCCGGTGACGCCGCCGCCAAGGCGTACTTCACCTGCCCGTGCGTTCCCGCGGACCAGTTCACCGACTTCAGCACCGCCTACAAGGCGGCGAGCGGCAAGGACCCCGGCACCTATTCGCCCGAGGGCTACGACCTCGCGACGATCTTGCTCAAGGGAATCGACGCGGGCAAGAAGGACCGTGCCTCGCTGCTCGACTTCGTCAAGACCTACGACGGTCAGGGCCTGACCAAGCACTTCAAGTGGGACGACAAGGGCGAACTCGCCAAAACCACCGTGTGGACCTACAAGGTTGAGGGCGGAAAGATCGTCCGAAACACCGAAATCAAGTAGTCCGTTCCCTTTTCAGCTCTTGTAACCGGGGTGCGCGTGCGGCGGCTCGATCCCGCCGTCCGCGCACCCCGGACCCATACGGAGAACGAGTGTGCTCATACACCACGAGTTGACCACCCATGTCCTCGCCGACATCAAGTTCGATCCAGGGGCCTTCGTCGACCAGTTCTGGCAGAACACCGTCGACGGCCTGTCGCAGGGCAGTATCTACGCCTTGGTCGCGCTGGGTTACACGCTGGTTTACGGCGTTCTGAAGCTCATCAACTTCGCCCATTCCGAAGTGTTCATCTACGGCGCGTACGCCACCTGGTTCACTTTCTACGGGCTGGGTTTCCGGCCCGGTTCCACCCCGGATCTCCCGGTTTTCGAGCTGATCGGCTTCCTGCTGCTGGCGCTGGTCGTGTCGATGCTGGTTTCCGGTGGCACGGCGGTGGTGCTGGAGAGAGTCGCCTACCGTCCACTTCGGAAACGGGGGGCGCCGAGGCTGGCGTTCCTCATCACCGCGATCGGTGCTTCGTTCGTGCTCCAGCAGATCCTGTTCCTGACCAGGGGCGGTAACGCGGAGCGCAGCATCCGGCTGATGAAGCCGGAAGCTCAGTTCACCATTTTCGGCGCGGAGATCACCAACGTCACGCTGATCATCATCATCGCGTCGGTCGTGCTGATGGTCTTCGCCGACGTGTTCGTGAACCGGACCAAGTTCGGCCGCGGTATCCGCGCGGTCGCGCAGGACCCGGACACCGCGACGCTGATGGGCGTCAACAAGGAACGCATCATCATCCTGACCTTCCTGATCGGCGGACTGCTGGCCGGTGCGGCGGCGTTCTTCTACATGATCAAGAATCCACAGGGCGCGTCCTACCAGGGTGGTTTCATCCTCGGTATCAAGGCGTTCACCGCGGCGGTGCTCGGCGGGATCGGGAACCTGCGAGGGGCCCTTCTCGGCGGAATCCTGCTCGGGCTGGTGGAGAACTACGGACAGGCGTTCTTCGGCGGGAACTGGCGCGACGTGGTCGCGTTCGTACTGCTGGTCCTGATCCTGATGTTCCGCCCGACCGGAATTCTCGGGGAATCGCTCGGAAAGGCACGAGTATGACTGAGGGTACGAAAACGGCCGTTGGCAAGCGCCGTCCCCTCGGGGAGTGGTGGAACAACCTCAGCCGCGTGCAGCAATGGGGTGTGCTCATCCCGCTGGTCGCACTGGTCTATCTGCTGCCGGTGCTGAATCCGCCGATTCTGAGCACCGAGCCGGGTTACGACTTCCCGATCGCGATGTTCGAGGTGGCGCGCTACGCGCTCGTCGCCATCGGGCTCAACGTCGTGGTCGGCCAGGCCGGTCTGCTCGACCTCGGCTACATCGGGTTCTTCGCGATCGGCGCCTATGTCGCGGCGCTGTTCACGAGCCCCGATTCGAGCCTGTCGAAACTGCCGTTCCTGGTCGTGCTGCCGATCGCGATGGTGGTCACGATGATCTTCGGGGTCATCCTCGGCACGCCGACGCTGCGGCTGAGAGGGGACTACCTGGCGATCGTGACGCTGGGCTTCGGCGAGATCGTCCGGCTCCTCGCGGACAACATCGACCCGCTGCGCGGCAACCGCGGCTTCCAGGAGGTCGGCCACCCGCCAGGCACGAACGCCGACGGCAGCTCGCTGTTCAACAACACCAACGGCATCCCGTGGTACTGGCTGTGCGTCACGATCATCATTCTCATCCTGTTCCTGGTCGGGAACCTGGAGCGGTCCAGGGTCGGCAGGGCGTGGGTCGCGATCCGGGACGACGAGGACGCGGCCGAGATCATGGGCGTGCCGACGTTCAAGTTCAAGATCTGGGCGTTCGCGGGCGGTGCCGCGATCGGCGGGCTTTCCGGTGCGCTCTACGCCGGCCAGCTCGGGTTCGTGAACAACCAGAAGTTCGACGTGGTCACGTCCATGCTGTTCCTGGCCGCGGTGATCCTCGGTGGCTCGGGTAACAAGGTCGGGGTGCTGGTCGGCGCGATCGTGGTGGCCTACGTGCCGCTGCGGTTCCTGGTGATCGCCGACTACAAGTACCTGATCTTCGGCCTCGCGCTGATCATCCTGATGATCTTCCGGCCGGGCGGCCTGCTCGGCGCGCGCCAGCGGCTGCTCACCTACGGAAGGCAGGCCTACCAACGGCTGCTCGGCAAGGGCGAGCAGATCAGCAGCGACGGCGCGATGGTCACCGACGAGCCGGAGAGGAGCCACTGATGGCGGGGGCGGACAACCCGGACGTGCCGGCCGAAGGCGGGCTCGTCGCCGAGCTGGAGCAGATGACCGAGGCGGAACTCGCCGAGCACCAGGCCGAAGTGGCCGAAGCCGTCGCCCCGGACCGCGAGATCCAGGCCGAGGTCGGGCAGACGCTGCTCGAGGTCGACGACGTCACGGTGCGCTTCGGCGGGCTGGTGGCGCTCGACGCGGTGTCGTTCTCGATCCGGCGCGGGGAGATCCTCGGGCTGATCGGGCCGAACGGTGCCGGGAAGACGACCTGCTTCAACGCGATGACCGGGGTGTACCGGCCGTCGTCGGGGCAGGTCCGGCTGGAGGGCGAAGCGCTGGGCAAGGTGTCGAAGCACGGCATCACCCAGCTCGGGGTCGCCAGGACGTTCCAGAACATCCGGCTCTTCGGCGAGATGACCGCGCTGGAGAACGTGGTGGTCGGCACGGACGCCCGGCACAAGACCGGCGTGCTCGGCGCGCTGGTGCGTTCCGCACGGCACCGCCGCGAGGAACGGGACGCGGTGGACCGGTCGATGGCGCTGCTGGAGTTCGTCGGCATCGCCGATCGCGCGGCGGACAAGGCGAAGAACCTGCCGTACGGTTATCAGCGGCGCCTCGAGATCGCGAGGGGCCTGGCGACCGAGCCGAAGCTGCTGTGCCTCGACGAACCCGCCGCCGGGTTCAACCCCCAGGAGAAGGAAGAGCTCATGGGGTTGATCCGGAAGATCCGCGACGACGGCTACACCGTCCTGCTGATCGAGCACGACATGAAACTCGTCATGGGCGTGACCGATCGCATCGTGGTGCTGGAGTTCGGCAAGAAGATCGCGGAAGGACTGCCGGCCGAGATCAGGGAGAACCCCGCTGTGATCGCCGCTTACCTGGGAGTGCCCGACGATGACGTTGCTTGAGCTGTCCGGCGTATCCGTCCACTATGGACGGATCAAGGCCGTTTCGGAGCTGTCCATCAAGGTCGAAGAGGGCGAGATCGTCACCCTCATCGGCGCCAACGGTGCCGGGAAGTCGACCACCATGCGGGCGATCTCCGGGATCAGGCCGCTTTCCGCCGGCACGATCACCTTCGACGGCGAGGACATCACGAAGCTGCGCGCGGACCTCCGCGTGGTGCGCGGGATCTCGCAGGCGCCGGAGGGCCGTGGGATCTTCCCCGGCATGACGATCCTGGAAAACCTGGACATGGGTGCCTACGCCAGGAAGGACCGCAAGACGCTGGGGGAGGAGATGGAGCGCGTGTTCGAGCTCTTCCCCCGGCTGCGCGAGCGCAAGTCGCAGACCGGCGGCACGCTTTCCGGCGGCGAGCAGCAGATGCTCGCGATCGGGCGCGCGCTCATGGCGAAGCCGAAGCTGCTGTTGCTGGACGAACCGTCGATGGGGCTCGCCCCGCAGTTCATCCAGCAGATCTTCCGCATCATCACCGAGATCAACCAGCAGGGGACCACGGTGCTGCTCGTCGAGCAGAACGCCCAGCAGGCGCTTTCGCGGGCGCACCGGGCGTACGTGCTGGAAACCGGGTCGATCACCCGCTCCGGCTCCGGCAAGGAACTGCTCGCCGACGACAGCATCAAGGAGGCCTACCTCGGAGTCGGCTGACCCCGTTCGAAGGCCGCCCCCGCGACACGGTCGCGGGGGCGGTTTTCGCGGCTGCTCGAAGGTCCCCGAAGCTGGCCTTCGAGGAATGCGCAGCGGAGCGTCCTTCGGGGCACTCGCACCACCCGGCGGCCAGGAGCGTCAACCCGGCCGCACCGGTATCCGGCCACCCGAGGCGAAGCGTCAGGCGCCCGGGGGCCGGTCCCGGACGGCGCAGGTGAGGCGGGCGGTGCAGGTTCGCCGGTCCTGGTCGTCGTGCAGGGCGATGTCCACGGTCACCGTGCCGCGGCCGACGTGCAGCGGGGTGGCGACCCCGGTCACGACGCCTTCGCGGACGGCGCGGTGGTGGGTGCACGAGAGTTCGAGCCCCATCGCGACCCGGCCTTCGCCCGCGTTGAGCGCGGCGACCATCGAACCCAGTGCCTCGGCGAGCACGGCGTTCGCGCCGCCGTGCAGCAGGCCGTACGGCTGGAGGTTGCCCTCGACCGGGATCGTGCCGACGACCCGCTCGGGGGTCACCTCCACCAGCTCCATGCCGAGTTTCGCGTTCAGCTGCTGGTCGGCGACCGCGGGGTTGATGCCCGCGAACTGGGCGCGGACACTCTCGGTCAGCTCCTCGGTCAAGTCCTGCTCCTCTCCGGTGAGGTCACTCAGGCGACACTCACGAAAGAGTGTCGGTGCATCACCCTAGACTCGCCCCCGTGAGTCCCGCCGAGAACGCTTCAGTAGCGAACACCACAGCCAGCGCGACAGAGACCGCGGAGCGACCACGCCTGTTGCTCATCGACGGTCACTCGATGGCCTACCGCGCCTTCTTCGCCGTACCGGCGGACCGGTTCCGCACGTCGACGGGCCAGGTCACGAACGCGGTGTTCGGGTTCACCTCGATGCTGATCAACCTGCTGCGCGATGAGCAGCCGACCCACCTCGCGGTGGCGTTCGACCTCTCCCGCAAGACCTTTCGGTCCGAGACGTTCGCGGAGTACAAGGCCACCCGCTCGGCGACGCCGGACGACTTCAAGGGCCAGGTCGCGCTCGTGCAGGAGGTGCTGAGCGTGCTCGGCATCCCGGCGCTGACCAAGGAGAACTACGAGGCGGACGACATCATCGCCACGCTCACCACGCAGGCGACCGCCGAGGACTACTCGGTGCTCATCTGCACCGGCGACCGCGACGCCCTGCAGCTGGTGAACGACCAGGTCACCGTGCTGTACCCGAAGAAGGGCGTGTCGGAGCTGGTCCGGTTCGACCCGGCGGCGGTGGAGGACAAGTACAGCCTGACGCCCGTCCAGTACCCCGATTTCGCGGCGCTGCGCGGCGACCCGTCGGACAACCTGCCCGGCATCCCCGGGGTGGGGGAGAAGACGGCGGCGAAGTGGATCAAGCAGTTCGGCTCGCTCGGCGACCTGATCGACCGGGTCGACGAGGTCAAGGGCAAGGTCGGCGAGGCGCTGCGCGCCCATCTCGACGCGGTGATGCTCAACCGCCAGCTCACCGAGCTGGTGCGGGACGTGCCGCTGGAGGCGGGTCCCGGCGATCTCGAGCTGAAGCCGTGGGACCGGGACGCGGTGCACCGCCTCTTCGACGAGCTGGAGTTCCGCGTCCTGCGGGACAGGCTGTTCGCGACGCTGTCGAGCGCGGAGCCGGAGGCGGACGAGGGTTTCGAGGTCTCGGGCGAGGCGCTGGCCACCGGGCAGCTCGAGGCGTGGCTGGCGAAGCACTCGCCCGCGGGCAAGCCCGTCGGCCTGTCGTTCCGCACGACCGGCGCGTCCGTCGCGGCCGACGTCGAAGCGATCTCGTTCGCGACGGCGGACGGCGAAGGCGCCTACGCCGAGGTCGCCACGATGGACGAGTCGGACGAGAAGGCGCTGGCCGCCTGGTTCGCCGACTCCGGCATCCCGAAGGTCGGGCACTCGCTGAAGGTCGCGATGCACGCGGTGCTGGCCAGGGGCTGGCGGTTCGGCGGGCTGACCATGGACACCGCGCTCGCCGCGTACCTGGTGCGGCCAGGGCAGCGCTCGTTCGAACTGGACGACCTGGTGCTCCGCTACCTGCAGCGGGAGCTGCGCTCGGACGCCGACGCCGACGACGGCCAGCTGTCCCTTTTGGACAGTGACGGCGCGGAGGCCGAGGGTGGGGTGGACCAGAAGGTGGTCCAGGCCGAGCTGGTGCGGGCGCGCGCGGTCGCGGAGCTGGCCGAGGCCCTCGCCGGCGAGCTGGACGGCATCGGCGGCGTGAAGCTGCTCAACGAGATCGAGCTGCCGCTGCTCGAGGTGATCACCGACGTCGAAGCGGCCGGGATCGCGGTCGACGTCGATCAGCTCACCGAGCTGGAATCGCACTACGCGAGCGGGGTCCGCAAGGCGGCCGACGACGCGTACGCCGTGATCGGCAAGCAGATCAACCTCGGCTCGCCGAAGCAGCTGCAGGTCGTGCTGTTCGACGAGCTGGACATGCCGAAGACCAAGCGCACCAAGACCGGCTACACCACCGACGCCGACGCGCTGCAGGGGCTGTTCGAGAAGACCGAGCACCCGTTCCTGCAGCACCTGCTCGCGCATCGGGACGCGAGCCGTCTGAGGTCCACTGTGGAGGGACTGATCAAGGCGGTCGCGGACGACGGCCGGATCCACACCACGCTGCACCAGACCATCGCGGCGACCGGACGGCTGTCCTCTGTGGACCCGAACCTGCAGAACATCCCGGTCCGCACCGAGGAGGGCAGGCGGATCAGGGACGCGTTCGTGGTCGGCGGCGGCTACGCCGAGCTGATGACCGCGGACTACAGCCAGATCGAGATGCGCATCATGGCGCACCTGTCCGGGGACGAGGGGCTGATCGAGGCCTTCAACACCGGCGAGGACCTGCACACCTTCGTGGCGTCGAAGGCGTTCTCGCTGCCGGCCGAAGAGGTCACCCCGGAGCTGCGCTACCGCGTGAAGGCGATGTCGTACGGCCTCGCCTACGGGCTGTCGGCCTACGGGCTCGCCCAGCAGCTGCGGATTTCCACCGAAGAGGCCAAGGAACAGATGGAGGCCTACTTCGCGCGGTTCGGCGGCGTGCGGGACTACCTGCAGTCCGTGGTCATCGAGGCGGCGAAGGTGGGCTACACCGAGACGATCTTCGGCCGCCGCCGCTACCTGCCGGACCTCAACAGCGACAACCGCCAGCGCCGCGAGATGGCGGAGCGGATGGCGCTCAACGCCCCGATCCAGGGCAGTGCGGCGGACATCATCAAGGTCGCGATGCTGAACGTGCACAAGGCGCTGAGCGAGTCGGACCTGAAGAGCAGGCTGCTGCTACAGGTGCACGACGAACTGGTGCTGGAAGTCCGCGAGGGCGAGCGCGACGCCGTCGAGGCGCTGGTGCGCGAAGGCATGGGCTCGGCGTACCAGCTCGCCGTCCCGCTCGAGGTGTCGGTGGGCGTCGGCCGGTCCTGGAACGAGGCGGCGCACTGAGCACGGGCGTCCCGCCGGTCGTGCACCTTCGCCGCGCGAAGGACCGGATGGACGCCCACTACGCGGAGCCGCTCGACGTCGACCAGCTCGCCGCGGTCGCCGGGTGCTCGCGCTACCACTTCATGCGCGAGTTCTCGGCGGCCTACGGGGAAAGCCCGAAGGCCTACCTGACGCGGCGGCGGATCGAGCGCGCGCAGGACCTGCTGCGCGCGGTGAACCTGACGGTCACTGATGAACACCAGGCCGGTGCCCGATCCCGCATATTCGGATAAGCCGGGGGGATTGGCGTTACCGGTGTACCGATCGAGGAAAGGACCGGAACGGTGATCAACAAGCTTTCGCATTCGTGCGTCTTCGTGCTCAGCCAGGATTCCGCGAAGGAGTTCTATGTGGACAAGCTGGGCTTCGAGGTGCGCAACGACGCGACGATGGGCGAGGGCGGCTTCCGCTGGCTCACGGTGGGGCCCGCCGGGCAGCCCGATGTCGAAATCATCCTGATGGAGCCGGGCGCGCCGCAGCACGACCCGGAAACCGAGCGGGCGCTGCGCGACCTGGTGGCGAAGGGCGCGCTGGGCGCGGGCGCGTGGGAGACCTCGGACTGCCGGAAGACCTACGAGGTCCTGTCCTCCCGAGGGGTGACGTTCCTGCAGAAGCCCGCCGAACGGCCCTACGGCATCGAGGCGCTGTTCCGGGACGATTCGGGGAACTGGTTCAGCCTGACCGAGCGCACCGAGTTCGATCCGGGCAAGGAATGGGCCTCGACGCCGGCCAGATAACGGGACCCGGACGGCGTGCTCTACGAGACCGGGGTGCGCGCCTCCGAGGTCGAGAAGATCCGAATGCGACTGTCGGCAATGGACGGACGTGGCCCGCGGGCGCGGGTGCCGCTCGGCCTGATCGCCACCCATCCCGGCAGGCGGGCCGGTGATGTCGCGGACCTGCTCGGCCGCGGCGAAGCGGGGTTGAAGATCGGCATCCGGAAGCCGAAGAACCTCGGGCCGCGCGGAGCGGCCGTTCTCCGTGCGCTGGGGGAGGATCCGTAGCGGCACGTTTCGCGCACATGGCCGCGGTGTTTCGGGGCGGATAATCCTCGCGCGCGGACCGGGCGGGCGTTCCGGACGCGCGGTAGGTTCCGGCCATGGCGGCCAAGAAAGCGGAACAGAAGGCGCTGGTCCTCGCGGGCGGCGGCATGCTCAGCGCCGTGGCCGAAGACCTCGTCGCGAACGGCTGGTACGTCGTGCTGCCGAGCCGCCGGTACAGCCCGCCGGCGGCTCGGCAGGTCGAATCCCGGGCCCACCGGTCGCGCCGGGGAAGGACCGAAGCGGGCCGCGCGGTGTGGGTGGAGGCCGAGTGGATGCGCCCGCGCGAGCTGGCCCGTGCCGCCGACGGCGCGCTCGGCGGCCACGCGGACCTGCTGGTGGCCTGGGTGCACGAGGCCTACCGCAGGTCGGTGCTCGGGGTGGTCGAATCGCTGCTCGCGCCGGGCGCGCCGGTGGTCGAGGTCCGCGAGGGAGGCTGGTCGGACCCGGTGCTGACCGGCAGGCCGACGCAGGGCATCGTGCTGGGATCGGTGTCCGAACGCGACAGTGGCCGCTCGCTGATCCAGTCCGAAGTGGTCGGTGGCGTCGCGGCGGCGGTGGCAAGGGCGCTCGACGGTCATCCGTCCACAGTGCACACACTCGGCCAGGCGGGCCGGGTCGCCCGCTGAGGGGACCTCAGAGCCTTCCCGGCGGCAGGGCGAGCCGCTGCGCCGCCCTGACCACGCAGGCCCGGCGGCGCGCGTAGTCATCCTCGGCGTCGGCCCCGGTGAGCATCTTCGCGATCTGGGGCACCGAGAACCACCACGCGGCCAGCCCGATGAGGGTGAACACCAGCTGTGCGGGATCGAGGTCGTCGTCGAGCACGCCATCGCGCTGGGCGGCCGCGACAGCGCGCACCTTGTCCTGGTAGTGCGCGGTCCGGTTCGCCTGATCGACCGGTGTGCCGCTCGCCAGCCCCTCCCATTGCAGCAGGCGGGCCAGCTCGGGGTGGCTCGCGTGGTAGTCGAAGGTCTGCCCGGCGAACTCGCCGATGTCGGCGAAGGAGCCGCCGGGCGGGGGAGTCGCGGCGGCCAGCTTCGCCAGCTCGTCGGTGAGCACCGACTCGAACAGGGCCTGCTTGTCGCCGAAGTACCTGTACAGCCGTTCCTTGTTGATCCCGGCGCGCTCGGCGATGCGGGCCATCGTGGTGCCGTCGGGCCCGCGCGAGGCGAACTCGGCGGTCGCCGCTTCCTTGAGCCGCCGCCGCGTGCCTTCGGTGTCCCATGCCATGCGGCCAGCCTAACCGTGTTCCAACCACAACGTTGCGGTTGACGTTAGCGTGGGCTATCGTCGAATTACCAACTCCAACGTTGGAGATGCGCTTTTTGACTCGTCCCCGGAAGGACGCACATGAACACCGAAGTCGCGGACAAGGTCGTCGTGACGGGTGCCGCGCAGGGATCGGCCGCACTGGCCGTCGAGCCGATGTCGGCGACGAAGACGCGGTGCGGGTCGAAGGCGGCGGTGAACATCCTCGCCAACGTCGTGCACCGGGAACTCGCCGGCGACGGCATCCGCACGGTCGCGCTGGCGCCCGGCCTGACGCACACTCCGGGGATGCGAGAGATCGTCGGGGACGCCCAAATCGAACGTGGTGCCGCGAATTACCCTGGTGGGCGAATTGGCCAGCCGGAGGACCTGGTGCCGCTGACCGCGTTCCGGTGCGGCGACGCCGCGAACCACCGCTCCGGCGCGGTGCTCACCGTCCGCCCGCCGATCACGCGCTGATCTTTGCCGAACCCGGAAGGAACCACCTTGACCACCACAGTTCCCGGCGGTGCGCTGAAGCTCGCCGAAGGTCTTTCACTGAGCCGGATGGGCTTCGGTGCGATGCAACTCGCCGGACCGGGCGTCTTCGGCCCGCCGAAGGACCGCGATGAAGCGCTCGCGGTGCTGCGCACGGTCGTCGAACTCGGGGTCACGCACATCGACACGAGCGACTTCTACGGCCCGTTCACGGTGAACGAAGTCATCCGCGAGGCGCTGCACCCGTATCCCGAGGGGCTGCGCATCGTGACCAAGGTCGGGGCGCGCCGCGGTGACGACGCGTCGTGGATCCCCGCGGTGTCGCCCGACGAACTGCGGGCGCAGGTGCACGCGAACCTGGAGCATCTCGGGGTGGACGCGCTCGACGTCGTCAACCTGCGGCGGTCGACCGAGTCCACCCGTGAGGATTCGATCGCCGAGCAGTTCGGCGTGCTCGCCGAACTGCGCGAGCAGGGACTGATCCGGCACCTCGGCGTCAGCGACGTGTCCGCCGCGCAGCTGACCGAGGCGCAGGCGATCGCACCGGTCGTCACCGTGCAGAACCAGTACAACGTGGCCGACCGCACCGACGACGAGCTGGTCGACCGGTGCGCGCGCGAGGGGATCGCATTCGCGCCGTTCTTCCCGCTCGGCGGTTTCACGCCGTTGCAGCACGACACGCTCGACGCGGTGGCGAAGCGGATCGGTGCGTCGCCGCAGCAGGTCGCGCTCGCGTGGCTGCTGCATCGTTCGCCGACGATGGCCGTCATCCCCGGCACGTCCTCGGTGGCGCATCTGAAGGAGAACGTGACCGCCGCCGACCTGGTGCTGCCGGACGACGCGCTCGCCGAGCTGGACGCGATCGGCGGCTGACCGCTCAGTCCACTGTGGACCAGACGTGATATAAACGTAGTCGCTACGCTTTTGCACTGGGTTCGCGATCGGGTATGGTCGGCGGGTGGACGCGCAACCAGAAATCGGGCGCCGTGAGCGCAAGAAGGCCCAGACCCGGCAGGCCATCTCGGAGGCGGCGCTCGCGTTGTTCCTGGAGCGCGGGTACGACCAGGTGAGCGTGAAGGAGATCGCCGACGCCGCGGATGTCGCCGTGACCACGCTGTTCAAGCACTTCCCCGGCAAGGAAGCGATGGTCTTCGACGAGGACAGCGCGCACGAAGCCGCGCTCGTGGCCGCGGTACGGGATCGCCCCGCGGGGCAGCCCGTGCTCGAAGCCCTGCGCGAGTTCATGCACGGGGGCCGTCTCCTGACCGCTCGCAAGGGCAAGGGGATCCGTGCCTTCCTCGAACTGATCAGCAGCACGCCGGTGCTCCGGGAGTACGCGCACCGGATGTGGATGCGGCACGAGGCCGCGCTCGCCGACGCGATCGCCGAAGCGGTGGGAAAACCATCCGGCGACATCGCCGCGACAAGCCTCGCGCATTTCGCGCTGGAGTCGAGCCGCTTCGCCGGGGAGCAGAAGGACCCGAAGCGCGCGCTCGACGAGACCTTCGACCTGCTGGCACGGGGCTGGGGCGCCGAATTCGGCTGAGCGACGCAGCGCGAGAAGCGCGTACGCGCGCGTAAATCGCGGCTATGCGTTCACGCGCACCGAGAACTTGTAGTGCAGTCGTGCACCGGGCAAGCCTTTGTGGTGAATCCGCGCGCGGCCTGGGGTCCTTGGCGCACAAGGGGTTCTGGTGTCGGGGCAGGAGACCGGAAACCACCGCGCGCTGGCGCGAACTGGGCAGCGAACTGAGGACCATCCGGCAGGGCCGCGAGTCCAGCGGGCACGAAATGGCGCGGCGGACGGGCTGGCCAGTGAGCAACGTGTCCCGCTGGGAAACCGGGCTGCGGCCGATGTCGGCCGTGGAAGCCGCGATCTACCTGGCGACCTGCGGCGTGACCGGCGAGGAACGCGAACGCCTGCTGGAGCTGACCCGGCCGGGCCCGGAGATGTACTGGGTCCGCCCCTACTTCGACAAGCTGGTCGACCCCCTGAAGTCCCTGATCATCCAAGAGAACCTGGCCGAAGCGATCGTGAGCTTCGAGCCGATGCTGATTCCAGGACTGCGGCAGATCGAGCCCTACACGCGTGCGCTGATCGAAAGCAATCCACGGCACACGGCGGAGCGTGCTGATGTGCTGGTCGGTGCACGTATGAACCGCCAGAATCCGCTCGACCGGCGCAACCCGCCGAGCTGTACGTTCTTCATCCACGAGCGAGCGCTTCGTTCTGTGGTGGGAGATCCGAGCGTCATGCACGAGCAGGTGCTGCGGCTGCAACTGGCGCATGGGATGCCGCGCTGTTCGATCCGAGTCGTGCCGGAGGCCGTCTCGTTCTTCCGCACCTTTGTGGAGCCGTTCAAAATCATGGCATTTGCCGACCATCCGGCTGTGGCTCATACCGGGACCTTTGCGGCGAGCTTGTTCATGGACGCGCGCGCCGCGGTCGAGGGCTACTACCGACTTGTTGCGCAGCTGGAACACGATGCCCTGAGTGAGGGACAGTCACACCAGTGGCTTGCCCGATCGGCGGGGGAGTACGAGCGTATGAAGGAGTAGTCCGGATGGCGGCCTTCGAGCAGACCTGGACCAAGAGCACTCACAGCGGCCTTGAAGAAACGAGTGACTGCATCGAGGTGGCGCTGGCGCCTCAGCTCACCTCGGTCCGGGACTCGAAGGCCCCTTCCGCCGGGCACCTCACCCTCGCCGCTTCGGCCTGGCGCGCCTTTCTCGACACGGCACGGTTCTCTGATCGCGACTTGCCCATGCCCTGAAGGGAGCCTCAGTGACTCAAAGGCCCTCAAGGCTCCCTTCGGAGCATGGGCGGAGCGCTTCAAAGTGCGCGCGGAGCGGGAACTGGGGTGGTGAGGGGTGAGTTCGCGGCGTTGGATGCCCTGAAGGGGGACCTTCAGGGCATCCAACCGGGGCCGCGGCGTCCAGGAGTCAGGAAGTGCGACCGTGCCAGGCGTGCCGCCGCTTCGTGCCAGTGGCCGGAGCATCCGCCGTGTCTCCGGCGGAGTCGACCGGCTCGGCGGCATCCGCGGGAATCCGGACCGCCTTGCGCGCGGGCAGCACCGCGATCACCAGGCCCACCACCGCCAGGCCGAGGTGCAGCCAGGTGTCCGAACGGCCGAGGTCGAGCGGGTTGCCCAGCCCCGAAACCGGGTTCGCGGACACCACGCCGGTGATCATCAGGCCCCACACGCACACCACGCCGTAGGCCGCGAACATCAGCCAGCCGTAGGTGCGGGCCAGCCCGGATCCCAGCGCCATCAGCAGCCCGAGCGCGCCGGTCACGATGTGCACCACGTTGTGGAACGGGTTGATCATGAAGCCGAGCAGTGTCGCGTCGTGGTGTCCGGCGAAGTTCCCGAACCCCGTCTTCACCGAGCCGACGATTCCCGCCGCCAGCAGTGCGAGCCCGAGCAGGCCCGCGAGCAGCTGGGCCGGCTGAAGTCCGGCCACCCGGACGCGAGCGCCCTCCACGTGTGCCATGTGCGCCACCCCTTCGCGAGGTGTCCAGACCCGCCACCGGTGTGGCGGGTGTCAGGAGGGGAGGTTCCCCGTGCGCCGACGGCCGAAACGTCCGGTTCAGCGCGCGGTGTTCGCCATGCCCCGCACGAGCAGCAGCACCGAGTCCCTGACCTCGGCTTTGCTCCGCTGCGGCTGGAAGACCCGCCAGTCGAGCGCCACCACGAGCATGGTGCCGAACAGGCCCGCCGCCGCGGTCGGGATCTGGATCGCGTCGGGGAGCCCGCACTCGTCGGCGATGCGCTGCAACGTGTCCTTCACGATCGAGATGATCTCTTCGCGCAGCAGCGACAGCGTTTCGTGCCACTGGCCAGGCGTGCGCCACATCTCGCTCACCAGTATCTGCGAAAACCCGGGGTACTCCGCGATGAACTCGAGTGCACTGTCCACTTGCGACTCCAGCGCGGCCATCGCCCCCCTGCCCCCGCCCGCGGTGCGCAGCCGGTCGGCGAGCTGGCCGACGCCGTAGCGCAGCAGCGCGTCGACGAGCGCGTCCTTGCTGGCGAAGTTGTAGTAGACGGTGCCTTTCGCCACGCCCGCGGTCGCCGCGATCTCGTCCACGGTGAGCCCGACCAGACCGCGGCTCGTGGCGAGCTTCAACGTCGCGTCGAACAGCTTCTGCTTCGTCGCATCGCCTCTCGCACTCACAGGCTCAGCTCCGGCTTGAGCTTCGACACCGTCCACACGCGACGCTTGTGCGCGGCGAGCGTCGACACCAGGATCCCGCCGACGAGATAAGCGGTCAGCACCCCGATGTCCCCGAGGATCTGCAGATCGGCACCGGTGTAGAGCAGGTGCCGGAACCCGTCGATCGCGTACCCCATCGGCAGCACCATGTGCAGCGGGTACAGCGCGTCCGGGATGGTCTGCCACGGGAACGTGCCACCCGCGCTCACCAGCTGCAGTACCAGCAGCACCAGGCCGAGGAACTTCCCGACCGCGCCGAACAGGGCGTTGAGGGCGTGGATGATCGCGGTGAACGACAGCGACACGAGTATCGCGAACCCGATCGCGCCGAGCGGATGCGCCACGTGGATGCCGACGAGCCACACCACCGCGCCGAAGAGCACGATCACCTGCGCGATGCCGAGCAGTGCCGAGGAGAGCCAGCCGCCGAGCGCGACCCGCAACGGCGACGCGCCCGCGGTGAGCGCGCGCGTCGACAGCGGGCGCAGCAGCAGGAACAGCACGAACGCGCCGATCCAGGTGGCGAGGGAGATGAAGAACGGGGCAAGTCCCGCGCCGTAGGTGCCCGCGGACGCGACGCCGACGGAATTCACCGACACCGGGTTCGCGATCGTGTTCGCGGTGGCCGCCCGCGTCGGGTCGTCCGGGTTGGGGATCTGCTTGAGGCCCTCGTTCAGCCCGTCGCGGAGCTGGTTCGCCCCGTTCGCGAGATCGGTGGTCCCGGTCAGCGCGGTCTTCTCACCCTCGTTCAGCTTCGCCGCGCCGCCGTTGAGCTGGTTCGCACCGTCGGAGGCCTTCGCGATCCCGCTGGTCAGGGCGGGGGACGAACCGGCGAGCTGGCTCGCTCCGTCGGAGACCTTGCGAGAACCGTCGGCGAGCGCAGCGAGCTGCTGGTTCGCGCCCTGGATCTTCGTGTTGGCCGCGTCGACGGGCGCGCGAAGCTGCTTGAGCACGGTCAGCACGTCCTGCACCTGCGGCTCGGACAGGCCCTTGTCCCGCAGGTTCTGCGCGATCTTGTCGTTGGTGCTGTTGAGGTTGTTCTGCAGGTCGATGGACCCGGTCGCGAGGAGCTGCCCGACCTCGGCGACCTTCGTGTTGCCCGCGGCCACCTGCGCGGCGCCGTCGGCGAGCTGTTTCGACTTCGCTGGCAGTTCCGCGGTGCTCTGCCGCAACGTGGTGAGCCCGGTGGAGAGCTGGACGCTGCCGGTCGCGAGCTGCTGCGCGCCGTCGGCGAGCTGCTGCTGCCCATCGCGCAGTTTCCCCGCCCCGTCGGCGAGTTTCGCCGCTCCGGCGCCCGCTTCGGAGATCTTGCCGTAGATCGTGGAGAACCCGACCAGGAACCGGTCCGCCGCCTCGCTGCCCACCTTCTCCGCGATCGTGGTGCGCACCTGCTCGGCGACCTTGTCCGCGATCGTGCCGGACAGGTAGTTGTTTGCGTCGTTGGTGGTCAGCGTGATGGTCGCCTGCTGCGGCTGGAGCTTCCCGCTGGAGAGCAGCGCCTGGGAGAAGTTCTCCGGGATGCCGATCGCGAAGGAGTACTTGTTGTTCCGCACGCCTTCGCGGGCTTCGTCGGCCGAAACCTCGTGCCACTGGAAGGTGCCGGACTTGACCAGTTCGTCGGTGACCTCGCGGCCCACGTTCCGGTTCGTGTCCCCCTCGGTCGACCCGGCGTCACCGGTGACGACCGCGGCGGGCAGCTTGTCCAGCCGCGAGTACGGGTCGTAGTTCGAGTACAGGTACAGCGACGCGTACAGCAGGGGGACGAGGACCAGCGCCGCGAGCGCCAGTTTCGGCAGGGTTCCCGAGCTGAGCCTGCGCAGTTCGTTGAGTGCGATCCGGATGCTGCTCACGCTTCGGCCCCCGTGGTGTCGTGCTCGCCGGTGATGATCGCGGTGGCGCCGGGTTCCTCCGGCGGGGCGCACCGCTGCGGTGGTGGCTGCTGGTCCGCGCCGGCCAGCGCCGGGGTCGATGGCAGCGCGCCGACCGGGACGGTCGCGGTCAGCACGACGACCGCGAGCCCGCGCTCGGCGTGCTCCCGCGCGAGCATCCACCAGCCCTCGACCTCGCTCGTGTGCCGGTCGGGCCGGTCGAGCACGAGCATCCGCACTCCGCGGCGCTCCGCCGCGAGGTTCGTCAGCAGCCGGGTGCGGACCTCGGGTGCGAGGTTTTCGAACCGCACGCCGGCCTGCCCGGCGAGATCGTGCTCGGTGAGCCAGCGCAGGACGGCGTCCTTGCCTGCGGGACGGTGCGCGAGCGCGAGTTCCTCCCCGACGACGACGCGCAAGGGGAGCGCGTCGTCCGGTTCGCTGACGTCGGGCGAGTCGACCACGGCGACGGCGTCCCGCAGTTTCGCGGCGCTGTCGGCCGAGGTCGCGTGATCGACGGTGACGGTGCCCGTGGTGGGCTTGACCCGGCCCGCGAGCGCAAGCCCGAAGGCGGTGATGCCCACGCCGGGATCACCGTGCAGGACGGCCAGCTCGCCTTCCGCGACGGTCAGCGAGGTCGGTGGAAGGAGGGTGCCGTGCGGCCCTTCCACGGACACCTTGTCGGCTCGTACCTGCACAATGGCTCCTTTTAGACTGACTGGTCAGTTCAAAAAGTAACCCTCGGGGGATCGCCCGGCAAGCCGAACCGGTGTGATGTCACCCTCCAGAGTGACCGACGCGACGGCTCAGCGCAGCGCCGCGGCGGGCCTCGTCTCCCAGTACGTCCACAGTGGACGATAACCCTGCCGGTGCCAGAAGACCGGTGCGAGGGGGTTGGGCGGGTTGTAGTAGAGGTACGAGCCGCGCGCGCCCGCCGCGAGGAACTCGTCGTGCGCGGTCGCCATGATCGCGCGCCCGATCCCGCGCCCGCGCAGTCGCGACACCGTCGACACCGCGTTGACGTAGGCCCATTTGCCGGGGGGAAGCAGTTCGCCCGCGGGGGAGCCTTCGAGCGATCGCACCCACTGGCAGTCCGCGACGCCCGCGATCGCGCCGTCGCGTTCGGCCACGTACGCGGACCCGCTGTCCAGCGTCGCGCGCAGGCCGGGCGCGACCAGCGCGCCCGTGTCGTCGCGGTAGCGGCTGCCGGTGAGTCCGGTGTAGACGGTCGCGGCGGCGGTGATCGCCAGCACCTGCTCGAAGTCGTCACCGCGCGCCAGCCGGACCCCGGTCCTCGGCACGTCCTCGCCCGCGCCGGCCCCCCGGATCGCGAGCACCGTCAACGGGGTCATCCCGTGGTCGAGGAACGCGCGCGCGGCTTCGGCGTCCCGGCTGGGCCAGGCCACGACGCACGCCGAATCCTCGCCGGAATCCTCGGTCGCCATGCGCGAGCGCCATGCCGTGAGCAGGGCGTCCATCCCGGCGAGCCCGGTGCCGCCGACGAACGGGAACAAGTGCCACGCGGTCGCGGCGGACCACACCAGATCGGGTGAACCGGGCTGGTGGTCGTAGCGGTGCACGACCCCGGCCACCTCGTCACCGGCGGCTGTCACCGCCCGCAGCGCTTCACCCCGCGACGCGCCCGCGGCGGTGGGCAGCAGCGGGTCGAGCCGGGCGAAGTGGTCTCGCTGCGCGGCGAACAGGGCGGCGGAGACGGTCATCGATCGCGTTCGGAGCGGAAGATCGCGGTGCCGGGGAAGAGCTTGCCGCGCAACGGACTCCACTGCCCCCACACGCGCGTGTGGCCCTCCGGCCATTCGGGCTCGACGAGATCGGTGAGCCGGAACCCGGTCGCGTCCAGCGCGCGGACGTAGTCGCCGAGCGTGCGGTGGTATTCGACGTAGGTCGCGGTGCCGTCGTCGTCGACCTCGACGTAGGGCGTGCGGTCGAAGTACGGCTGCGTCGCGGTGAGCCCGAGCGGGCCGGGGTCGTCGGGGAAGATCCAGCGCATCGGGTGCGTCACCGCGAACACCCACGGCGCGCCGGGCGCCAGCACGCGGTGCACCTCGGCGAAGACGGTGGCGATCGAGGTGACGAACGGGACCGCGCCGAACGCCGAGCACGCCGCGTCGAACGTGCCGCCTGTGAAGGGGAGGTGCTCGGCGCTCGCCTGCACCAGCGGGACGTCCGCGCCGGTGCGCTCGTTCCCTTCGCGGGCGTGCCGCAGCATGCCGCCGGAGAGGTCGAGCCCGATGGCGCGCGCGCCCGCCCCCGCGAGCCAGCGCGCGCAGGCGGCCTGCCCGCAGCCGACCTCCAGCACCCGCTTGCCCGCCACGTCGCCGAGGAAACCGGCGTCGGCCTCGCGCAGGCCCTCCGGGCACCAGACGAAGTCCGCGTCGCCGAGGAACGTGCCGTGTTCAGCCTGGTAGTCGTCGGCGTCGGCGTCCCACCAAGCGAGGTTCGCCGCCGTCGCTTCGCCCTCGTCGACGGGGCGGTAGCCGACTTCGGCGGTGCCGAGCCGGTCCTGCGCGCGTTCGTGGCGGTCGTCGGGGTGCACGCCGGATATCCTGGCCTACGGGCCCTGCCGGTTTTGCCGCGCGGACCCTGTTTGTGCCAGGAGAGGGCAGCCGCGTAGGATATCTCCAGCGCAGTGGGTTCGCGCTACCCCCTCGGTCGGACATCATGGCTGGGACACGGGTCGCGCACCGTCGGCGGTGGTGTTCGCGCTCGTTCTCGAGGACGTTTGCTTTCACTCTTCGGTCGTCACACGGGCCCGGTGCGCGCGAACCGCACACCTACTATTCCCAATCCATACCGGAGCAACCCGCCTAATGACCATCGACACCGCCACCGCCCCGACTGCGACCGCGCCGCAGCAAGTCGCCATCAACGACATCGGGTCGGAGGAAGACTTCCTCGCCGCCATCGACAAGACGATCAAGTACTTCAACGATGGCGACATCGTCGAAGGCACCATCGTCAAGGTCGATCGCGACGAAGTGCTGCTCGACATCGGGTACAAGACCGAGGGCGTCATCCCCTCGCGTGAGCTGTCCATCAAGCACGATGTCGACCCGGCTGAGGTTGTCACCGTCGGCGATGAGGTCGAAGCCCTCGTTCTCCAGAAGGAGGACAAGGAAGGCCGTCTGATCCTGTCCAAGAAGCGCGCGCAGTACGAGCGCGCCTGGGGCACGATCGAGGAGCTCAAGGAGAAGGACGAGCCCGTCAAGGGCACCGTCATCGAGGTCGTCAAGGGCGGCCTCATCCTGGACATCGGCCTGCGCGGCTTCCTGCCCGCGTCGCTGGTCGAGATGCGCCGCGTGCGCGACCTGCAGCCCTACGTCGGCCGCGAGCTCGAGGCGAAGATCATCGAGCTGGACAAGAACCGCAACAACGTGGTCCTGTCCCGCCGTGCCTACCTGGAGCAGACCCAGTCCGAGGTGCGCAGCGAGTTCCTCAACGCGCTCGCGAAGGGCCAGGTCCGCAAGGGCGTCGTGTCCTCCATCGTCAACTTCGGTGCCTTCGTGGACCTGGGTGGCGTCGACGGCCTGGTGCACGTCTCCGAGCTGTCCTGGAAGCACATCGACCACCCGTCCGAGGTCGTCGAGGTCGGCCAGGAGGTCACGGTCGAGGTCCTCGACGTCGACATGGACCGCGAGCGCGTGTCCCTGTCGCTGAAGGCGACCCAGGAAGACCCGTGGCGCCAGTTCGCCCGCACCCACGCGATCGGCCAGATCGTGCCGGGCAAGGTCACCAAGCTCGTCCCGTTCGGCGCGTTCGTCCGCGTCGAGGAGGGCATCGAGGGCCTGGTGCACATCTCGGAGCTGGCCGAGCGCCACGTCGAGATCCCGGAGCAGGTCGTCCAGGTCAACGGGGACGTCATGGTCAAGGTCATCGACATCGACCTCGAGCGTCGCCGCATCTCGCTGTCGCTGAAGCAGGCGAACGAGGGTGTCACGCCGGAGACCGAGTTCGACCCCACCCAGTACGGCATGGCCGCCGAGTACGACCCCGAGGGCAACTACATCTACCCCGAGGGCTTCGACCCGGACACCCAGGAGTGGCAGGAAGGCTTCGACAAGCAGCGTGAGGAGTGGGAGCGCCAGTACGCCGAGGCGCAGACTCGTTACGAGGCCCACATGAAGCAGGTCCAGAAGGCCGCCGAGGCCGACGCGGCTGCCGCCGCGGACGCCGCGACCGGTGTCGACGGTGGCGAGCAGAGCTACACCTCCGCCCCGGCCGACAACGCGCCGAAGGGTGGTGGCGGCACGCTCGCCAGCGACGAGCAGCTCGCCGCGCTGCGGGAGAAGCTCTCCGGCGGTGCGTGAGTCGCTGAGACTCGCTTGACGCGCTAGAAAACGAGGAAGACCCCGGCTTTATCCGAGCCGGGGTCTTCCTCGTTTTCCTCACTGCCGTAGGGAAATTCCATACCGGACCAGGCCGTCGTGCTGGGGGAGCACCCGACCGAGATGGCGGCGCGGCTCCGAGGGCGGCCGATCGGACCCTGGCTGGACACCTCCGGGCGAACGCCCGAGGGGACCGTCGACGAAATCCTTGCGCGCCTGGTCCGAGGGCCGGGTCCGGTGACTCGGCCGGGGAAGCCCGGCGGCATGTGCATCTTGCCGGCCCGGCCCGCCGCCGACTTCGACCGCCGAGCCGTCAGGTACGAGAACCCGTCGGTCGCGAGCGAGACGACCGACCTGGCGATCTCCTCCGGGGCCGCCATCCGTTCGAGCCCGCTGACGTTGAGCGGGCCCCACGCCTTCTTGAACGCCGCCCGCACGAGGTTCGGCAGCCCCTTCGGCCGCACGAAAGCGGTGTCCGTGGTGCCGGGCAGGAACGTGTTCACCCGGATGCCCTTGGTCCCGTAGCCGAGCGACGCCACCTGCGCGATACCGTCGATCGCGCTTGCTGGCGGTGTAGGCGGTCCCGCCCGGCCTCGTCGATCCGGAAGCGGTGCAGATGATCACGCCGCCCCCGGTGGCCAGCAGGTGCGGCACCTCGTACCTGATCGACAGGAAGACACCGCGGCTGCTGGTGTGCACGACGTCTTCGTAGCCGGCGAGGCTCATTTCGTGCAGCGGCGCGGACTTCGTGCTGCCCGCGTTGTTGATCGCCACGTCCAGCCGCCCGTACCGGCGCACCGCTTTCGTCGACGAACCCCTGCACCTGCTCGGGCACGCGCAGGCACGTCGTGTCGCCACCCGCCTGCCTGATCTCGGCCTCCACCTGCCGCCCCAGCTCGACGCGCCGCCCGCAGAACGCGACTTTCGGGCCCTCGGCGGCGAACAGCTTCGCGGTGGCACGGCCTACCCCGGAGGTCGCGCCCGTGACCAGCACGACCTTGCCCCGGAACCGGCCGGCGGAGGTGCCGGGCGCGGGCAGCCCGGTCGCCGCGGCGCCGAGGTAGGGCGGCAGGATCCTCTTCGTTCGTGGACATGGGAAAGAGGCGCCGGAACCGGGGCCGGCAAATCCGTCATGATGACCAGGCTGCGCGCGCGGGGGCCCGTGTGAGGCATGCTCTTGCCGTGACGACGAGTACGGACGCTTTCGAATTCCGCGGCAGGCGGCTGGTCCGCGACCGGGCCCTGATCATGGCGATCATCAACCGCACCCCCGACTCGTTCTACGACCGCGGTGCCACCTTCGACGACCCGGCCGCACTCGCCGCGGTCGACAGGGCGGTCGCCGACGGCGCGGACATCGTCGACATCGGGGGCGTCAAAGCGGGGCCCGGCGGTGATGTCGACGCCGCCGAGGAGATCCGGCGCGTGGTGCCCTTCGTCGCCGAGATCCGCCGTCGCTACCCCGATCTGGTGATCAGCGTCGACACCTGGCGCCACGAGGTCGGCTGGCCCGCCTGCGATGCCGGGGCGGACCTGCTGAACGACACCTGGGCCGGTGCGGACCCGGAGCTGGCGGCGGTCGCGGCGGAGTACGGCGCGGGGTACGTCTGCTCGCACACCGGGGGAGCGGTGCCGAGGACGCGGCCGTTCCGCGTCCGCTACGAAGACGTCGTGGCGGACGTCATCGAGGAGACCACGCGGCGCGCCGAGGAGGTCGTCGCGCTCGGGGTGCCCCGCGCCGGCGTGCTGATCGACCCGACGCACGACTTCGGCAAGAACACCTGGCACAGCCTCGCCCTCCTGCGCCACGCCGGCGCGCTCGCGGCCACCGGCTGGCCGGTGCTGATGGCCTTGTCCAACAAGGACTTCGTCGGCGAGACACTGGGCGTGGAACTGGCCGAACGGGTCGACGGCACCCTGGCCGCGACCGCGCTCGCGGCGCACGACGGCGCAGCCGTGTTCCGGGTGCACGAGGTGCGGCGGACCCGGCACGTGCTGGAGATGGTGGCCTCGATCGCGGGACGGCGGGCGCCCTCGGTCACCGTGCGCGGCCTGGCCTGACCGGCAGGCGCGCCGGAACTGTCGGTGCCTCGCGGTAGTGTTGAAATCAGGGGCTCCCCTAGGCGGAGGTCGCTCGATGGTGCCTGGTTTTCGGCTCAGCGGCGCGGAAAACGGCGGATCTGGAACGAAAGGCTGCCGGTGAGCAGCGCCTCGGCGGTGACGGTCAGGGTGGGGCCGGTTCCCGGTGTGACGGTGTAGAACGCCGAGCCCGTCCGCACGTTCGGGATGCGGAACCCGAGCACGCAGGTGCCGTAGTGGCCGGGTTTCGTGGCGCTGGCCCGCCCCGGCTGGATGGGGCCCGCGCCGACGACGGCGCCCGCCTGGTCCCGGACGGTGACTGTGGTGCCCGGCCGCAGTTCCGGGTTCTTCGCCGTCGGCCCGCAGGCGGAATCGCCTTCGGCGCGCACATAGTCGCCCCAGCGGAGGGACCAGCTCCCGGCCGCGGTGAAGATCGAATCCGGCCCCCGAGCCGACAGGAGTGCCACCGTCGTTCCCGCGAGCACCAGGATGCCCGCGGCGCTCCCGGCGATCGTGGCTCTTCTCGGCATCGGTGGCGGCTCCCCGGCTCGTCCTTACCTACACGGGGTCGTGTCGGCGGCCGCGGTCGTTACCGTTTCACATCCCGGGAGCCGAGTTCCGCCTGTTGACTCCGCGCGCCGGGGCGATGAAGACTTCCGGCATGAGCAACGGGATTCCCCTCGTGTCCCGCCTGCACGTCGACCTCCGGCAGCAGGCGAGCGCGGTCTGTCCGCCGCTCCGCTGACTTCTCACCCGTCCCCCCTTTTTCTTCGGCGAATCCCGGGAGAAATCGTGTCGATTTCCACCACGGGCGTTCTCGCGCGCCCGGAAACCGCCGCCGATCCGCCCGCGCCGCGTGCGCGCCGGCGATGGCGCCCCGATCTGCGCCGTTGGATCAGCCCGATCGCGCTCATCGCGGTGTGGCAGGTGGCCAGCGGTACCGGCGTGCTGCCACCGGACAAGCTGAGCTCGCCGTGGACGGTCGCGCGGGCAGGCGCGGAACTCGTCTCCGACGGCGAACTCGGTTCCGCCTTCGCGGTGTCCATCACCAGGGTCGGTGCCGGGTTCGCCCTCGGCGCGGTGGCCGGGTTGCTGCTCGGCATCGTCGCGGGGCTTTCCCGCTGGGGTGAGGTACTGGTCGACCCGCCGGTGCAGATGCTGCGCACGCTGCCGTTCCTCGGGCTCATCCCGCTGTTCATCCTGTGGTTCGGGATCGGCGAGGAGCCGAAGATCGCACTCGTCTCACTCGGCGTCGCGTTTCCGCTGTACCTCAACACCCACGCCGGGATCCGCGGTGTCGACGGGCAGCTCGTCGAGGCCACCACCGTGCTCGGCTTCACCCGCCTGGAACGGCTTTGGCACGTGGTGCTGCCCGGCGCGCTGCCCTCGGTGCTGGTCGGCCTCCGGCAGTCGCTCGGCCTCGCCTGGCTCGCGCTGATCGTGGGGGAGACGGTCAACGCCGACGCCGGGCTCGGCTACCTGATCAACAACGCACGCGAGTTCCTGCGCACCGACGTGATCGTGGTCGGGCTCGTGGTGTACGCGATCCTCGGCCTGGTGACCGACGCGGTGGTCAGGCTCATCGAACGGAGGGCGTTGCGATGGCGAGCGTGAGGGTCACCGGCCTGAGCAAGCGCTTCGGCGACCGGACCGTCCTCAATGGACTCGATCTGACGATCGCGCGCGGCGAGTTCGTCGCGCTGCTCGGCCGCAGCGGGTCCGGGAAGTCGACGCTGCTGCGGGTGCTGGCCGGGCTGGACCGCGATGTCGAGGGCGGGGTCGAGGTGGACGGCACGGTGTCCGTCGCCTTCCAGCAGCCGAGGTTGCTGCCGTGGCGGCGTGTCTGGCGGAACGTGGTGCTCGGCCTGCACGCGCCGGACGCGGACCGGGCGCGAGCGGTGCGCGCGCTCGACGAGGTCCGGCTCGCCGAGCACGCCGACGACTGGCCGCGCACCCTTTCCGGCGGTGAGGCGCAGCGGCTTTCCCTTGCCAGGGCGTTGGTGCGCGAACCCGATCTGCTGCTGCTCGACGAGCCCTTCGGCGCGCTCGACGCCCTCACCCGGCTGACGATGCACCGCCTCGTCGAGGACCTGTGGCGCCGCCATTCGCCGTCGGTGCTGCTGGTCACCCACGACGTCGACGAGGCACTGCTGCTCGCCGACCGCGTACTCGTGCTCGACGACGGCCGGATCGTCGCCGAGCACCTGCTCGGCCATCCCCGGCCGCGGCGGCTGGCCGAGCACTTCGACATCCGTGCCCGCGTGCTGACCGACCTGGGAGTGTCCGAAGATGCGTTCGCGTAGCTGGCCAGCCGTCCTCGCCGCGGCGCTCGTACTGGCGGCCGCGGCCGGGTGCGGTGCGACCCAATCCGGTGCCGCGCCGGTACCGCCGGAGGTGAGCAAGGCCGATCTGGCGAAGGTGACCCTGAAGGTCGGCGATCAGAAGGGCGGCGCGAAATCCTTGCTCACCGCGGCGGGCCTGCTCGGCGACCTGCCGTACAAGATCGAATGGTCGACCTTCACGTCGGGGCCGCCGCTGCTGGAAGCGGCGTCGGCGAACGCGATCGACGTCGGCAGGGTCGGCAACACGCCGCCGATCTTCGCCGCGGGCGCCAACGCCAAGATCGCCGCGGTCGGCGTTGCCAAGGGACCCGTCGACGACGACGCGATCCTCGTCCCCGCGGACTCGCCGCTGAAGGCCGGAGCCGATCTGCGAGGCAAGACGATCGGCGTGGCGAAGGGCAGTTCCGCGCACGGCCAGGTGCTGTACTCGCTGCGCAGGTCCGGTCTGTCCACAAAGGATGTCAAACTGTCGTTCCTGCAGCCGTCCGAGGCGTACGCGGCCTTCAACCAGCACCAGATCGACGCGTGGGCGGTCTGGGACCCCTACACCGCGCAGGCACAGCTCGAATCGCACGCGCGGACGCTCGTCGACGGGCGCGGCGTGGCGAACGGGTACGTCTTCGACGTGGCCGGCAAGGACGCGCTCGCCGATCCGGGCCGGAACACCGCGCTGCGCGACTACGTGACGCGCGTGGCCAAAGCCCGGCTGTGGGCGAACACCCATCGTGCCGAATGGGCCAAGGCGTGGGCCGCCGAGACCGGGCTCAAACCGGAGGTCGCGAAGGCCGCCGCCGAGCGCGGGGTGGAACTGCCGGTACCGCTCGACGACGCGGTCACACGGTCCGAACAGGAACTCGCGGACGCGTTCAGCGACGACAAGGTCCTGCCGGGCAAGGTCGACTTCGCCGCGTTCGTCGACAAGCGGTACGCCGGGGCTCTCGCCACCACCGGCAACCCCTGACCGTCTACTGTGGAGTGATGAGATGAGCGTGCGGCTGCACTGGTTCCTGCCCACCACCGGCGACGGCCGGACGATCGTGGAACGCTTCCACGCCAACCGGTCGCTCGGCCCGACCGCGCAGCGGGCCCCGGACATCGACTACCTGGCCCAGATCGCGCGCGCCGCCGAGCAGCTGGGGTTCGAAGGCGCGCTGACCCCGACCGGCACCTGGTGCGAGGACGCCTGGCTGGCCACCGCCGCGCTGATCAGGGAGACGAACCGGCTGAAATTCCTGGTCGCGTTCCGGCCGGGGGTCATTTCGCCGACGCTGGCCGCCCAGATGGCGGGCACCTACCAGCGGATCTCGCGGGGCAGGCTGCTGCTCAACATCGTCACCGGCGGGGACGCGGTGGAGCAGCGGCGGTTCGGTGACTGGCACGACCACGACGCGCGCTACGCGCGGACCGGTGAGTTCCTGTCGATCCTGCGGGGCGTGTGGTCCGGCGAGCCGTTCGACTTCGAAGGCGAGCACCTCAAGGTCGAAGGCGCGACGGCGCTGGCGGCACCGGACCCGGTGCCGGAGGTCTACTTCGGCGGCTCGTCGCCCGCCGCGCTTCCCGTCGCGGCGAGGCATGCCGACGTCTACCTCACCTGGGGCGAGCCGCCGTCGCAGGTCGCGGAGAAGATCGGCAGGGTGCGCGAGCTGGCCGCAGCGCAGGGACGGACGGTCCGGTTCGGCGTCCGGCTGCACACGATCTCCCGTGACACTTCGGCGGAGGCTTGGGCGGAGGCGCAGAAGATGCTCGACGCGCTGAGCCCGGACCAGGTCGCGAAGGCGCAGCAGCAGCTCGCGGCGAGCGAATCGGTGGGGCAGCGGCGGATGGTCGCGCTGCACGGCGGCGCGCTGGACGCCGGGGTGCGCGGGCTCGAAATCCACCCGAACCTGTGGGCCGGGGTCGGGCTGGTGCGCGGCGGCGCCGGGACCGCGCTCGTCGGCAGCCACGAGGAGGTGGCGGACCTGATCGAGGAGTACCACGCGCACGGCGTCGAGGAGTTCGTGCTGTCCGGGTATCCGCACCTCGAAGAGGCGTACTGGTTCGGCGAAGGGGTGCGGCCCGTGCTCGCGAGCCGGGGCCTGCTCGACGGCGTCCCGGCCCTGCGACCCGCGCGCCCCGAAGGAGCCGTCTCGGCACAGTAAACTGTATAACGATCTATACGGCGCCGCTTTCATTCGATTCTTCAGGGTGCCCGGCACCCTGAAGGACGCGAGGAATCGGGTTGCTGGCGGTGGGATGTCCCTGAAGGTCACAGTGAGGGCGTATGGGGGCCGTGGCCCCTGAAGGTGGTCTTCGCGGGCTGCTCCGCTCCAGGGCGGATGCCCTGAAGGGGGCCCTTGAGGGAATCTGATGCCGCGAAGGCGTCCTTCGGGGCATCAGTATCACCTTGTCCCGCATGGTGGCCTGCAGGGACCGCGCGGCACCGGCGGTCCGGGGGCGGCGACGGTCAGTGTGCCAGCAGTTGCTCGTGCAGGACTTCCAGGAGCAGCCTGGCGCGCCCGTCCTGGTCCTCCGAGCGCATTTCGCTGGTCACGAACGAAAAGCCGACGTGGTGCAGCGGCCAGCTCCCGTGCCGCCCGCCGCCGGCGCCGGAGTGCCCGAACGCGACGGACACCGGGCCGTAGGTGCCCACGACATCGGGCAGCTCGAACCCGAGTCCGAAGTGGACGGGGCGGTCGTTGAGCACGTCGAAGCCGTCGGAGAAGGTGCGCATCGCCTTCTCCAGCCCGGCCACCGGGATCACCCTGCCCGCGCCGAGCAGGTCGTAGAGGCGGGCCATCGCGCGCGCGGTGCCGATCCCGGTGGCGCCGGCGTGCTCGGCCCTGCGGAACTCGGGCGAGTTCGGGAAGTCCTCTTCGGACAGCAGCAGCCGGTACATCCGGTCGATCGTCTCGCGGCGCTCCTCGTCGTGCAGGAACGTGCTGATCCGGTAGTCCGGCGAGCGGACCACCCGGGCGATCCGCTCGTCGAGCTCGGCGGGGGTGCCGAGGTGCAGGTCCAGCTGGTACGGCTCGGTGACCAGCTCGCGGACCAGCGTGCCGAGCCGCCGCCCGGTGGCGCGCCGGACCAGCTCGCCGACCAGGTAGCCGTAGGTCAGCGCGTGGTAGCCGACCTTGCTCCCCGGTTCCCACAGCGGCGCCTGCCGCGCGAGCGCGGCCGCGTTCGCGTCGTTGTCGAACACCGCGAACGCGCCGTCGGGCTCCGGATCGACGTAGGGCAGGCCGACGGTGTGCGCCATGATGTGGTGCACCCGCACGTCGCCCTTGCCCGCGGCGGCGAACTCGGGCCAGTAGGTGGCCACCCGCTCGTCGTGGTCGAGCATGCCGCGGCCGATGAGCGCGGCCACCACCGTCGCGGCGATGCCCTTGGTACCGGAGAACAACGGGGTCAGCGTGTCGCGGCGCCACGGCGCGTCGGTGCGCGGATCGGCCACCCCCGCCCACAGGTCGACGACCGGGACACCGCGGCGCAGCACCGCGAACGCGCCACCGCCGAGCGAGTCCGCGAGTTGCTGCGCGAACACCTCGCGGACGGGTTCGAATCCGGGTTCGACAGTGCCGTGGATCTTCACGGCTCACAGCCTAGGGGTGTTCTCGAGGAGCTCGCGCGTGTAGGGGTGGGACGGTGCGGTCAGTACGTCGCCGACCTTCCCGGTCTCCACGATCGTCCCGCCGTTGAGCACCGCGACGCGGTCCGCGACGTGGCGTGCGAGCGCGATGTTGTGCGTCACGAACACCATCGCCATGCCGAGTTCCGCGCGCAGCTCCGCCAGCAGGTCGATGATCGTGGCCTGGACGGACACGTCGAGCGCGCTGGTCACCTCGTCGCACACCAGCACCCTCGGCGTGGTGACCAGCGCGCGGGCGATCGCGGCGCGCTGGCGTTCCCCGCCGCTGAGCTGGTCGGGGAGGCGGTGCGCGAACGAGGGTCGCAGCCGCACCCGGTCGAGCACCTCCTCGATCCGGTCGCGCCTGCCCGCCTTCGACAGGTCGGTCAGCCTCGTGAGCGGCACCTCGACCGACCGCGCGATGGTGCGGCGCGGGTTCAGCGACGAAAACGGGCTCTGGAACACGTACTGGACGTCGCGCCGCTGCTCCGTGGTGCGGTCCGCGGTCGAGCGCGCCAGCGCGACCCCGTCCAGCTCGACCGAACCCGCGTAGTGCCGGTTCAGACCGGACACGCACTGCGAGAGCGTGGTCTTCCCCGACCCCGATTCGCCCAGCAGCAGCAGGCTTTCGCCCGGGGCGAGCGCAATGTCGACGCCCCGCAGCACCTCGTGGCCGCCGTAGGCGACCGAGAGCCCCTTCGCGGCGAGCAGCGGTGCGCCGGTGCCCTCTTCGCCGGGGGTTCCCCCACCGTCGAGATCGGGCACGGCGTCGACGAGGCGCCGGGTGTAGGCGTGGCGGGGCCGGTGCAGGATTTCGCGCGCCTGCCCGGATTCGACGATCTCGCCGCGGTACATCACCGCGACCCGGTCCGCGATCTTCGCGACGACGGCGAGGTCGTGGGTGATGTAGAGCGAGGCGACCCCGTGCTCCGCGGCCAGCGAGCCGATCGTTTCGAGCACCAGCGTCTGCGTCGTCACGTCGAGCCCGGTGGTCGGTTCGTCCAGCACCACCACGGCGGGGCGGCAGGCGAAGGCCATCGCGATGCCCACCCGCTGCTGCTGACCGCCGGAAAGCTGGTGCGGATAGCGCTTCCGGTACGCGGCGTCGCCGGGCAGCCCGACCTCGGCCAGCACCTCGGCCACGCGCGCCTCCCTGTCCTCTTCGGACTGTCCGTGCTGGTGGGTCTCGAGCACCTCCGCGATCTGGACACCGATCCGGAGCCCGGGGTTCAGCGACAGCGCCGGGTCCTGCGGGATGTAGGACACCGTGTGCCCGCGCAACGCCCGGCGGTCGCGTTCGGACAGTGCGAGCACGTCGACCGGTTCGCCGTCGCGGGGCGCGATGGTGACGGCGCCGCCGGTGGCCGCCAGGCCGCGCCGGAAGTGGCCGAGCGCGGCGAGGCCCGCGGTCGTCTTGCCGGACCCGGATTCACCGACGAGCGCGAGCACCTCACCCGGCGCGATCTCGTAGGAGACCCCGCGCAGGATCGGGGATCCGGTGAGCGTGCCGATCTCGAGCCCGGAGACCGTCAGCGCGGCGCTAGTCATCGGTGCCCCTTCCCGTCGCGGCCGACGCGAGCGCGTCGGTGATGAGGTTCGTGCCGACGGTCAGCACCGCGATCGCCACCACCGGAAGCAGCACGCCCCACGGCTGGATGACCAGCGCGATCCGGTTCTCGTTGATCATCAGCCCCCAGTCGGCCGCGGGCGGCCGGACGCCGAGCCCGAGGAAGGACAGCGACGCGATGTAGCCGATCGAGTAGGTCAGGCGCAGGCCCAGCTCGACCATCAGCGGGCCGGTGATGTTCGGCAGCACCTCGCGCAGCAGGATCCGCCCGCGCGGCACCGCGTACATCCGGGCGGCCTTCACGTAGTCGTGGCCGCGGACCGCCACCGTCGCCTGCCTGGCCACCCGCGCCACGCGGGGTGCGTGCGTGATCCCGATGACGACCACGAGCAGCCAGCCCGCCGGGCCGATCATCGCGATCGCGAGCAACGCGAACACCAGCTGCGGGAACGAGAGCAGCACGTCGTTGGCGCGCATGAGGACGCCGTCGAGCCTGCCGCCGGTGTACCCGGCGAGCATGCCGAGCGCGGTGCCCGCGACCACGCCGAGCGCGGTCGCGAGCACGGCGTAGAGCAGCAGCGTCGACCCTCCACTGAGGAATCTCGTGAGCACGTCCCTGCCGAGGCCGTCGGTGCCGAGCACGCCCTCGTGCTTGAACGGCCGCCCGGCGAACTCCGTGGTGGAGTAGCCGGTGAGCAGCGGGCCCAGCCACGGGCCTCCCGCGGCGGTGAGCACCACCAGCGCGGTGAGCGCGACGCCGATCTTCGCGCGCGGGAACGACCACGCTCGCCGCAGCAGGCCCGCCGGCTTCCCCGGCGGGGCCTCGTCGATCCCGGTCGGGGCTTCCGGATCGAGGGAACTCATGCGCGCGCCTCCGTCCGCAGCCGGGGGTCGGCCAGGATGCCGACCACGTCGGCGAGCAGGTTCACCACGATGTACACCGCGGCGATGATGAGCGTGATCGCCTGGACGACCGCGACGTCCCGCTTGTTGACCGCGTCGATCAGCGCCTGCCCGACCCCGGGGTAGCGGAACAGGAACTCCACCACCACGACACCGCCCGCGAGCCAGGCGAGCTGCAGCGCGACCACCTGGGCGACCGGGCCGACGGCGTGCGGCAGCGCGTGTCGCAAAAGGACGGTGCGCTCCGGTATTCCCTTCAGCCGGGCCATTTCTACGTAACCGCTGTCGAGCACCTCGCCCATCGTGGCGCGCATCATGCGCGTGATGTAGGGGGTCACGACCAGTACCAGCGTCAGCACCGGCAGGACGAGCTGGCTCGGTCTCGACCACACCGCCTCGCCGGGCGCGGCGAGGGTGACCGACGGGAAGACCTTGAACACGGTGGTCGAGAGCAGCACGACGAGGCCGACGCCGATGACGAACTCGGGCAGCGCCGCGATCACCAGCGTGACACCGGAGACCGCGTGGTCGGCGGTGCGGCCGCGGCGCATCGCGCTCCAGGTGCCGAGCGCGAGCCCGAGCGGGGCGGAGAGCACCGCCGCGGCGGCGAGCAGCACCAGCGAGGCGATGATCCGGTCGCCGAGCAGCGCGTTCACCGAGCCCTGCGTCGCGGTGGAGGTGCCGAGATCACCGGTGAGCACGCCACCGAGCCACTCGAAGTACCGCTGCCACACCGGCACGTCGAGGTGGAGCTGGTGCCGCAGCGCGGCGATCCGCTCCGGGGTCGCCTGCTGGCCCAGTATCGCGCGGGCGGGATCGCCCGGCAGCAGCAGCGTCGCCACGAACACCAGCACGGTGACGAGCCAGAGCACGACGAGGCTGACCAGCAGCCTCTTCAGGACGAGCCGGGTCATTTCAGGCCGCCCTTCCGGTGCCGAGCCACACCTGCGAGAACCGGTACCCGCCCAGCGGCAGCCCGGTGCGGTCGGGTGCCAGCCCGGCGACGTACACCTGGTGCGCGTCGATCTGGTTGAGGAAGCCCCAGATGATGTTGCCGCCGCGTTCGTACTCGATCCGCTGCGCCCTGCCGAGCAGCCTCGCGCGCTCGCCGGGGTCGGTCGTGCCACGCGCGGTTTTGACGAGATCGAGGAATTCCGGGTCGTGCCAATGGGTTTCGTTGTACGGCGAATCGGGCAGCGCGCCGTTGGACACCTGCGGCAGGTAGTTGCGGGTGTACCAGAAGGACTGGGCGAAGTCCCACGACAGGTAGTTCTCGCCGAAGAACGTGGTGGTGTCGACGCGGTTGAGCCGCACCGTCACCCCGGCCGCCTTCGCCTGCTGCTGGAACACCTGTGCCGCCTCGACCGCGCCCGCCTGGATCGGCGCGGTCACCAGCTCCACTTCGAGGCCCGCGTGCCCGGCGGCGGCGAGGAGCCGCTTCGCCTCGGCGATGTCCTGCTTCCGCTGCGGCAGGTCCTTGGCGTAGGCGGGGTCGAACGGCGCGTAGAGGTCGTTGCCGACCCTGCCCTCGCCGCTGAGCACCTGGTTGATCATCTGCTCGCGGTCCACGACGAGCCGCATCGCCTGCCGGACGCGGACATCGTCGAACGGCGGGCGGTCCACCCGCATCGTGAACGGCAGCCAGGTCCCGGTCTCCGAGCGCAGGATCCGGATCCGCGGATCGCTGCGCAGCACCTCGATCAGCGCCACCGGGACCTGGTCTACGACGTCCACTTGGGACGAGAGCAGCGCGTTGATCCGCGCGTCGTCCTCGGTGAAGTCGGTCAGGACCAGCTCGTCGAGATACGGTTCGCTCCGGCGCCAGTACAGGTCGTTGCGGTGGAAGGAACTCTGCAAGCCCGCGGTGAACGACCCCGCCCGGAAGGGGCCGGTGCCGATCGGCTTCGCCGGGTCGAAGTCCGCGGGCACGATGCCGAGGTTGTACTGGCCGAGGTAGTCGTCGAACGCGGTCGCCGGTTCCTTCAGCCGGAACTCGACCCGCCGGTCACCCGACGGCACCACCTCGGCGAGCGTGCTCAGGCTCGACGCGCCGCTCTTCGGGTCGTTCGGGTCGGTGATCCGGCGGAAGGTGGCCACCACGTCGGCGGGTGTGACCGGCCTCCCGTCGTGGAAGCGCACTCCTTCGCGCAGGGTCGCCGTCCACGTCTTCGCGTCCGGCGAGGAGGTGAGCGACTGCGCCACCAGCATTTCCGGCCGGTAGTCGTGCCCTCGGTAGAGCAGCGGCTCGTACAGGTTCACCGTGCGCGCGATATCGGGGTTGGTGGCGGGGATGTGCGGGTCGAGGGTGTCCGACGAGCCGCCGCCGGTGATCCCGGCGCGCAGGGTGCCGCCCCGCCTCGGCGGGCCGCTCGGTGCCGCGGCCGCGTCCGGCCCGCTGCCGCACGCCGCCAGCGCGGGCGCCAGCCCGAGCAGCGCCGCGCCGCCCGCGGCGGTGCCGAGGAACCGCCGCCTGCTGAGGTTTCCGTTACTCCATCGCGCTTCCGGGTTCATGGGGGAGACTTCCGGTGAGGGTGGGGGATCAGGAGATGGCGCGTCCCGCGTAGTCGGGGGCGGGGGCCAGGTAGCCGCGCAGCCGATCGGCGACGGCGCCGGGGAAGGGCGCCGCGCGTGCTTCGGCGACGTGCAGTGCGAGCAGTTCCTCCGTCGCCACGACCGCACCGCCGACCACGAGTTCGTGGCAGATCCGGACCTTCTTCGCGCCCACCGAAAGCACCGTGGTGGCGACGAGCAGGTCCGCGTCCGGCCCGACCTCCCGCAGGTACCGCACGTGGGCTTCGACGGTGTAGAGCGAGCACCCGGTTTCCGTGCGGTAGGCCGCGTCCAGGCCGGTCACGTCCATCAGGTGGTCGGTGGCGAACCCGAACACCATGACGTAGAACGGTTCGCTCAGGTGCCCGTTGTAGTCGATCCACTCCGGACGGACGGTGTCGCGGTATTCGAGTGCTTCAGGCATCGCGCGCCCCTTCGACGGCGCGCTGCACGGCGATGATCGCGCGGTCCCGTTCGGCGACCAGCCCGGCGATCGACCGCCCGCCCGCCTCGTCTTCACACCCCTCGACCATCCGGTCACGGAGTTCGGCGGTCAGCTCGGGTGCGTCCAGCCGGGTCCACGGCGACTTGAGCGACGGTCCGAAGTGGTCGAGCATGTGTGCCATCCCGCCCTCGCCGCCTGCCAGGTGGAAGGTGAGGCACGGCCCGTGCACCGGCCACCGCAGGCCGGGCCCCTCGGTGATCGCGGTGTCGATCTGCTCGACGGTCGCCTCCCCGTTGGCGACCATGTGCAGCGCCTCGCGCCAGAGCGCCTCCTGGAGCCGGTTCGCGATGAACCCGGGCAGCTCGTCGGCCATGGTGATCACGGACTTGCCGACGTGCCGGTAGAACGCGGCGGCCTCCTCGACGGCCCACGGCTCGGTGAGCCGCCCGCCGACGACCTCCACCAGCGGGATCAGGTACGGCGGGTTGAACGGGTGGCCGACCACGAGCCGTTCCGGGGCTGCCGCGGCGACCTGCATCTCGCTCATCGCGTAGCCCGATGTGGACGAGGCGATGACCACATCGGACGGTGTGGCCGCGTCGATCTCGGCGAGCAGTTCCTGTTTCAGGTCAAGCTTTTCCGGCGCGCTCTCCTGCACGAAGCCCGCCGGGCCGACCGCCTCGGCGAGCGTGGCGGTGACGGTGAGGTTGTCCCGGCTCGCGCCCTCGGCCAGTCCGAGTGCGGTCAGCGCGGGCCAGGCCGCGTCGACGATCCGCGCGAGTCGTCCGGCCGCGTCCGGAGCCGGGTCGTAGGCGAGCACCCGGAAGCCCTTGGCCAGGAAGTGCGCCACCCAGCCGCCGCCGATCACCCCGGCACCGACGCAGGCCACCGTGTCTACTGCGGACACGTCAGTGCGCTTCGGCACGGGCCGCCCCCTTCAAGTTCAGCTGGGTCCGGGCCTGATCCGGCGTCGCGATGGTGGCGCCGAGGTTTTCGAGGATGCCGACCGCCCGTTCGACGAGCTGGCCGTTGGTCGCCTTCACGCCCTTGCTCAGGTACAGGTTGTCTTCGAGGCCGACCCTCACGTGCCCGCCGAGCAGCGCGGACTGCGCGACCCACGGCATCTGGTCGCGCCCGATCGCGAACGACGCCCACTGCGCGTTCTCCGGCAGCATCTTCACCATCGTCTGCAGCAGCGCGGGCTCGGCGGGCGCGCCGTACGGGATTCCCATGCACAGCTGGAAGAGCGGGGGAGCGTCGATGAGGCCCTCGGCGATCATCTTGGTGGCGAACCACAGCTGGCCGGTGTCGAAGATCTCCAGCTCCGGTTTCACGCCGAGCTCCTGGATCCGCTTCGCCCCGGCGCGCAGCATGTCCGGAGTGGACACGTAGAGCTGGTGCCCCTCACCGAAGTTCAGCGACCCGCAGTCGAGCGTGCAGATATCCGGCAGCAGCTCCTCGACATGCGGGAGCCGGTCGGCCGCGTTGACGAGATCGGTGCCGTCGACCGGTTTGAGCGGGTCTTCCTCGTCGAGCACCAGATCGCCGCCCATGCCCGCGGTCAGGTTGAGCACCACGTCGACGCCGCTGTCCCGCACGCGGCGCACGGTTTCCCGGTACAGCGCGACGTCGCGGGAGCCCTGGCCGGTATCGAGGTCGCGCACGTGGATGTGCACCACGGCGGCGCCCGCGTTGGCCGCTTCGACGGCGGAAGCGGCGATCTGCGCCGGGCTGATCGGCACGAACCCGCTCTTGCCCGTCGTGTCCCCGGCACCGGTGAGTGCGCAGGTCACGATCACTTCATGCTTCACGATCCTCCTCAGTGGACGGATGGGCGCCGTGCGCGAAGCCGTGCACGATGGCGCGGTCGATGAAGTCGCGGAGATGGCGGCGCATCGTCGCGACCGAACTGCCCGGTTTCCCGGTCAGCACCTGGATGCCGAGCCCGTCGATCAGGGCGGTCAGCTGCGCGGTGAGCTGGTCGGGATCGCCTGGCGCGAACGTGCCCTGCTCCTGCCCGGACCCGATGGTCATCGCGATGGTGCGGTACCAGCGGTTGTAGGCGTCCCAGTACAGCTCCCGCATCTTGGGGTCGAGCGCGCTTTCGTTCCACACCTGCAGCCACACCGACCATTCCGCGCGCAGCACGGGCCCGACCGGCAGCTGCAGCTCGACGAGCTTGAGCAGCCGTTCGTGCGCGCTGCCGACCGCGTGCAGCTCGGCGACCTGGCGGTCGAACGCGAGTTTCACGTTGCGCCGCAAGGCTTCGGTGAGCACGTCGGCCTTGGTGGGGAAGTGGTAGTGGATGGCGGCGGGGCTGGTGCCGCACGCACGGGCGATGTCGGCGATGCGGACCTTGTGGTAGCCGCGGTCCGCGATGAGCTGCCACGCCGTTTCCAGTATCCGCCGCCGCGGTTCGGGCTCCTCCGGGTGCCCGGCCGAGCGCGCCGCGGGCGGCGGCACGGCCGTCACGGTCGCCGCGTCGTCGCTGCCGTGCAGCAGCCAGTTGACGGTGACCCCGCTGTACTCGGCGATCCGCACCAGCTCGTGGGGCGAGAACCGCCGGGTTCCGGTGAGCGCTTTGGACAGTTTCGTCGCGTCGAGATCGATGCCGGCGGCGAACTCCCGCTGCGCCACCGGCATCGCGCGGATCAGGCCACGGACGCGCTCGCGCAGTTCGTCGTGCTCCGTGCCCGGTGCGCTCATGGCAGAGGACGGTAAACGCGGTTTGCGCTTATCGCAATGCCCGAAGGTCGGAATAACCGGTCGATAGTGGCGGTGAGCTGCGGAATTGCGATCGAAGTTGACTGTCTGATCAGTCCGGAGATGGCAGGGCCTGAGATCGTGGGAGTACCGCGGCCACCTTCACCGGTCCCGCACCGGCCCGCCCGAAGTTAATCTCGGAACCATGAACAGTGAGAACCCCCTCGGGCAGTTCCTCCGCGCCCGCCGCGAGCAGGTGCGCCCCGAAGACGCCGGCCTGGCGGTCGACGGGTGGCGCCGCGTACCCGGCCTCCGCCGGGAGGAGGTCGCCATGCTCGCGGGGGTGAGCGCCGACTACTACGTGCGGCTCGAACAGGGCCGCGAGCGGAACCCGTCGGCGCAGGTGCTCGACGCGCTGGCCCGCGCGCTGCGCCTGGAAGAGGACGCGACGACCCACCTGCACCAGCTCGCGCGCCCGGCGCCGGGTCACGGCCGCGCGCGGCCGGAGCGGGTCAGCCCGAACCTGCTGCGGATGATGGAGGGCTGGCCTGCCACGCCCGCCGTCGTGCTCGGGCGCTACCTCACCGTGCTCGCGCACAACGCGCTCGGCGGCGCGCTGTTCGACGGGCACGCCCACAGCCGCGATCTCGTGCGGCTGGTCTTCCTCGACGACAGCGCGCGGGACTTCTACCCCGACTGGGACCGGGTCGCGGTCAACACCGTCGCCGGGCTGCGGGCGGCCGTCGGCATCGACCACGACGACCCCCAGCTCATCGAAACCGTGGGCGAGCTGTCGGTGAAGAGCGAGGCGTTCCGTGAACTGTGGGCACGGCACGACATCCGGCGGAAAACCCACGAGACCAAGCGGTTCCGGCACCCGCTGGTCGGTGAACTGGCCCTGCACTACGAGTCGCTGACCGTGAACAGCGCGCCGGGCCAGCAACTCGTCGTGTACCAGGCCGAACAGGGCAGCCCGTCGGAAGAGGCACTCGCCCTGCTGGGCAGCTTCACCGCTCCCGAGGCCGTCCGGTCCGGGGAACGGCACCGAAACCACCGCGGCTGAACCCGGGCGCTTCGAACCGTGTCCTTTGGCCACGGTGCTTCAGCACGCCCTTTTCGTTACCGGGAAAAGGGAAGTCGCTCCTATGCGCACCGAAGGGACCCCGGTGTGGTGCATCACCGGCTGCTCCACCGGACTCGGCAGGGCACTGGCCGCCGCCGTCCTCTGCCGCGGCTGGCGCGCCGTGGTCACCGCCCGCGACCCCGGGCAGGTCGCCGATCTCGTCCGCGCGCACGGCGATCGGGCGCTCGCGGTGGCGCTCGACGTCACCGATGCGGAACAGGTCCGCGCCGCGGTCAAGCGCGCCGAGGCCGCCTACGGCCGGATCGACGTGCTGGTCAAACAACGCCGGTTACGGCTTCCTCGCCGCCGTCGAGGAAGGGGAAGACGAAGAGGTTCGCAAGCTGTTCGACACCAACGTCTTCGGACTGGTGGACATCACCCGCGCGGTGCTGCCCGGGATGCGTGCCCGGCGTGCCGGGCACGTCGTGAACGTCTCCTCGCTCGGTGGGCTCGCCGCGTTCGGTGCCACCGGCTACTACCACGCCACGAAGTTCGCGGTGGAAGGGCTTTCCGAGTCCCTCGCCGCCGAGGCCGCCCCGCTGGGGATCGGGGTGACGATCGTGGAACCGGCCGCCTTCCGCACCAACTGGTCCGGCCCGTCGATGCGGCAGTCCCCGGTCCGCATCGACGATTACGCCGATACCGCGGGCGCGCGGCGCGCGGCCACCACCGCCACCTACGGGCACCAGCCGGGGGACCCGGTCCGCGCGGCGGAGGCGATCGTGACCACGGTCGAAGCGGGCGAACCGCCTTTGCGACTGTTGCTCGGCAAGGCCGCCTACGACATCGCCTCCGCCCGCCTCGGCATGCTCAAAACCAGCTTCGACGCCTGGCGCGATGTCACGCTGAGCGCGGACTACTCGGTAGCGGAAACCCAGTGAGTGCCTCGAAATCGCGCTGAGCTGGTTCAGAGCTCGGGCAGCGGGTCCTGCGGAAGGTTCGCGCCGCCCGCGAGTTCGAGGTCGGCGGCCCTGATCACGGGGATGTACTCCTCGTCGATCTCCAGCAGCACACCGCCGACGTCGACCGTCGGGCCGAGCGAGCCGTCGATGTCCACGGGCCCGAGCCGGGTGTCGCGGGGGAGGCGGTCGAACACGGAGTTCGGGCGGTGCTTCCGGAACCGGTCGCTGCAGCCCAGCACGGCGATCCCGCCATCGGTGACCACCACGAGGAAGGGGACCATGCCGGGCAGGTCGCCGATCCGCACCGAGGTGCCGGGGAAGACGTAGCGGATTTCCTCACCCGGCTTGAGATAGGCGCGGCACCGGTCGCGGACCTTGGCGGACAACGGCATGACTGGCCCCCTCGAAACCGAATGCCTCAGTCTAGCGTTTCGGGCCGGCGAGGAGCGTTCTCGACAGGGCCAGCGCCGCGGTGCGGACGGCGGGGGCCACCCGGTCGGCACGCATCCGGGTGCTCCAGCCGGTGATCGAAATCGCGGCGACCGCGCTGCCCGCGTGGTTCAGCAGGGGGCTCGCCACGCAGATCACGCCCGCGCGGGACTCTTCGCGCTCGTAGGCGATCCCGTCGGCGCGGATCTTGCCGAGCTGCTTGCGGAACAGTCCGGGCGCGATGATCGTGCGCGGGCCGACGCGGGGCAGCCCCGCGGCGAGCACGGCGTCCACAGTGGACTCCGGCGAGTGCGCGAGCAATGCCTTGCCGACACCGGTCGCGTGCGCGGGGAAACGGCCGCCGATGCGCGAGGGCAGCGCCGGGGCGTCGGGGCCGCCCAGCACGTCGAGGTAGACGACCTCGGTGCCTTCCAGCACCGCGAGGTGCACCGTGTTGCGGGTGGCTTCGCGCAGGTCGGCCAGGTACGGGCGCGCGGCGTCGACGAGCCCGCGCTGGCGGACCGCGAGCTGGCCGATCTCGAACAGCCGGAGACCGAGCCGGATCGCGGTGCCGTCGCGTTCGAGCAGGCCCTCGGTGGTGAGATGGCCGACGAGCCGGTGCACGCTCGACTTCGGGATCCCGCTGCGGCGGGCCAGTTCCGAGATGCCGAGCGCGTCGTCACCGGGGGAGAACGCGGTGAGCAGCGCCGCGACCCTCGCCGTGAGCTGGCCGTCGTCGTTCCGCTGTGCGGGACACATGGTGCCGAGTGTGCACCATCACCGGGTCGGCTCGCCGCGCCGCTCAGCCGACTCCGGTGAGATCGGCCGAGAGGTCCCAGAGCCGGGCCGCGCCGCCGGGGTCGACTGCCCACGGCTTGACCCCGCCGATGAGCATGTCGTCCGTGGTGGCGGGTTCGGCGACATCGCAGTCCTGG
The DNA here is from genome assembly GCF_039529815.1 of Amycolatopsis minnesotensis. Classification (NCBI taxonomy): domain Bacteria; kingdom Bacillati; phylum Actinomycetota; class Actinomycetes; order Pseudonocardiales; family Pseudonocardiaceae; genus Amycolatopsis; species Amycolatopsis minnesotensis. Next base: position 48,740 of record NZ_BAAANN010000029.1, read on the forward strand.
CAGTAACGGCCGCCGATCCCGTCGAGCAGGGGAGAGGTCGCCGCCCACACCGCCGTCGCGGCGCCCTGCTCCGGCGTCTTGAACCCGGCGGCCGGTCCGCCGTCCGGCCCGAACCAGCCCTGTGCGATCTGCTCTTCCCTCGGCACGTGCCGCTGCAGCGGGGTGAGGATGCTGCCGGGGTGCACCGCGAACGACCGTATCCCGAGCGCGTCGAGCTGCACCGCGAACAACGCGTTCGCGGTCTTGGACTGCGCGTACGCCAGCCACCGGTCGTACCCGGTCCTGAACTGCGGGTCGGCCCAGCGGAGGCCGGAGAGGAAGTGCCCCGACGAAGCGACCGGCACCACGCGCGCGTCCGCCGTCAGCGCCGGGCGCAGCCGGTTGACCAGGGCGAAGTGGCCGAGGTGGTTCACCGCGAAGTGCGCCTCCCAGCCCGGGCCCACCCGCGTCTCGGGACAGGCCATGATCCCGGCGCCGGCGATGACGATGTCGAGCGCGGTTCCGTCGTCGAGGAGGCGGCTGGCGAAGGTCCGCACGCTGGCGAGGTCCGCGAGATCGAGTTCGCGCACTTCCGCGAGATCCCCGACTGCTTCCTCGGCGACGGCGGCCCGGCGCGCTGGCACGATCACGCGCACGCCCGCCGAAGCCAGCGCGCGCGTGGTTTCCAGCCCCAGCCCCGAATATCCGCCGGTGACCAGTGCCGTCCTGCCCGTGAGGTCGATGCCGCGGAGCACCTCGGCCGCCGTGCTGTGCGCGCCGAACCCGCTCCCGATCCTGTGCTGCTTCACTGTCATGACCACGACGCTAAGAGCTAGAGCGTTGTCTAGGTCAAGGTATGCTCGGCGGTATGGCGAAGAACGGGCTGTCCATCGGGGAGGTCGCCGAGTCGACCGGGCTCAGCGTGCACGCGCTGCGCTTCTTCGAACGCGAGAACCTGTTCCTCCGGGAGATCCCGCGCACCGCGGGCGGGCAGCGGGCCTACGATCCCGCCGACGTCGACTGGCTCGTGCTGTGCAACCGGTTCCGCGACTCGGGGATGCCGATCGCGACCATCAAGGAGTTCGCCGGGCTCGTCCGAAGTGGACCGGGGAACGAACGGGAACGGCTGGCGCTGCTGGAAGAACACGAGCGAGCCGTCGAGGCGAGGATCGCGGCGCTGCACGAGAACCTGGGGATCATCCGCGGCAAGGTCACCGCGTACCGCGAGCACGTCCGCGACGGCACCGCCGCCGGGGTGTGGGCACCGTCGGGGAACTGAGCGGTGGTTGACAGTGGCCGGGCCCGCCTGGATTCGATCCGGCCGAGCGGGGTGGGGCCGGTCAGGAGTGGAGCGCGTTGGCGCCGAGCACCAATCGGACGCAGTGTGCGACGAGCCGTTCGCGCGACACCGCCACGGTCCCGTTCAGATAGGCGATGAACAGGTTCGTCAACGCGCCGACGAGCGCGATCGCGGTGAGCTCCCGGTCTTCGGCACCGGCCTTTTCGGACAGTTGCGCGCGGACCAGTTCGGTGAACGCGGGCAGCATCGCGACCCCGCGTTCGCTCAGCGCGGGATCGGTCAGCGGCGCCAGCAGGAGCACCCTGCCCTGGCGCGGGTCGTCGACGATCAGTTCGACGAAGGCGTGCACCGCGGCCTTCGCCTTGGCCCGTTCGTCGGCGGGCGCCGCCGCGACGGCGTGCACGAGTGCCTTTCGCGCCCTGTCGCCGACGAATTCGTAGACCGCGAGCACCAGTTCTTCGCGGTCGGCGAAGCTTTCGTAGAAGTACCGCTCGGTCAGTTTCGCGCGGCGGCACACCGCGCGGACGCTGACCGCCGCGCTGCCCTCGGTGCCGAGCAGGTCGAGCGCGGCTTCGACGAGCTGTTCGCGGCGGGTCGCCTTGCGGTCGTCGAGTGTGGTGCCGCCCCAGGTGCGGCCTCCGGTCGGCATGTCCAGGTGATCCCTTGAGTTGACTGCGGTCGTGGTCGATCCTAACCTGACAACAGTCGTAGTCAGTTGAGGGAAGGTCGCCGATGACCGAGCTGAGCACGAGGGACGCCGAGCGCGGTGCCGAACCGGAGCCGCTCGGGCCCGACTCGCTGACCTGGAAGTACTTCGGCGACTGGCGCGGGCTGCTGATCGCGCTGTGGGCCGGCTCGATGCAGAACATGCACCCCGGCCTCGGTGCCGGTGTCGAGCAGCACTCGCGGTTCTTCGCCGAACGCTGGCAACGGCTGTTCCGGTCGCTCTACCCGATCGGCGGCGTCCTCTACGACGGGCCGCGCGCCGCCCAGACCGCGCTCGAAGTGCGCGGCTACCACGACACCGTCAAAGGCGTCGACGCCAAGGGCAGGCGGTACCACGCGCTCGACCCGGACACGTTCTACTGGGCGCACGCGACGTTCTTCGTGAGCACGATCCTGATCGCGGACCACTTCATGGGCGGGATCGGGGAGGCCGAGAAGCGCAGGCTGTTCGACGAACACGTCCAGTGGTACCGGATGTACCGCATGAGCATGCGCCCGGTGCCGGAGACCTGGGAGGACTTCCAGGCCTACTGGGCGCACATGTGCCAGAACGTGCTGGAGGACAACAAGGCCACGCGGGACGTGCTCGAAATCGGGGAGATCGCGAAGCCGCCGTTCCTGCCGTGGCTCCCGGACTTCGTGTGGCGCCGCGTCCGGGTACTGGTGGCGCGCAACTTCGTGTGGCTGACCGTCGGCCTCTACGACGAGCCGGTGCGCGAACTGCTCGGCTACCGATGGACCGCGCGCGACGAGGCGCGCCACCGCCGGTTCGGCAAGGCCGTCGACGCGGTGTTCCGGCTCGTCCCGCACGACCGCCGCTACCATCCGCGGGCACGGGCGGGCTGGCGGCGCGTGCGCGGGGCACTCCCGCCGGACGCGCCGCTGGTGCAGACTCCACGACGGAACCTGCCGCCCCCGGCGGAACGGGACAGCCCGACGCACTATTCACCGCGCGAGTGAGGAGCAGCATGAAACTCGGCTACCACCTCGGCTACTGGTCCGCGGGTCCGCCGCCGGGCGCGCTGGACACGGTCAAGGAGGTCGAGCGGCTCGGCTTCGACTCGGTGTGGACGGCGGAGGCCTACGGCTCCGACGCGTTCACGCCGCTCGCCTGGTGGGGTTCGTCGACGAGCAGGATCCGCCTCGGCACCGACATCGTGCAGATGGCCGCGCGCACGCCCACCGCGACCGCGATGAGCGCGCTGACGCTCGACCACCTGTCCGGTGGCCGCTTCGTGCTGGGCATCGGCGCGTCGGGCCCGCAGGTGGTCGAGGGCTGGTACGGCCAGCCCTACCCCCGCCCGCTCGCCCGCACCCGCGAGTACGTCGACATCCTGCGCCAGGTGTTCGCGCGCGAGGCGCCGGTGACGCTGGACGGCGACTTCTTCCAGCTCCCGCACCCCGGTGGCGCCGGGCTGGGCAAGCCGCTCAAGCCGACCGTCCACCCGCTGCGCGCGGACCTGCCGATCCACCTCGCCGCCGAAGGGCCGAAGAACGTCGCGCTGGCAGCCGAAATCTGCGACGGCTGGCTGCCGATGTTCTTCTCGCCGAAGAGCGACGCGTTCTACCGCAAGGCGCTGGCGGAGGGCTTCGCGCGACCGGGCGCGCGCCACACGACGCTGGAGGACTTCGAGGTGCCCGCCTCCATCCCGGTGATCCTGCGTGACGACGTGGAGGAGGCGGCGGACCTCATCCGGCCCTCGCTCGCGCTCTACATCGGCGGGATGGGCGCCAAGCAGGCCAACTTCCACTTCGACCTGTTCGTCCGGCTCGGCTACGAAGAGACCGCGCACCGCGTGCAGGAGCTCTATTTGGCCGGGCACAAGAAGGACGCGGTCGCGGCGATCCCGACCAGCCTGGTCGAGGACACCGCGTTGATCGGGCCTGCCGAGAAGATCAAGGACGAGCTGGCGGCGTGGGAGGAAACCGTGATCACGTCCCTGCTGCTGCGCGGGGACACGAGCACCCTCACGGCGGTCGCCGAAATCCTCTCCTGACCGACCCCCCGTTCGAGGGGTTGGCAGCGTGAACCGGGTCACGTAGCCTTCGCGGCACAGTGAACGTGAAACCAGTTCATGTTGTGGAGGTTGGCATGCCGGTGAGCCGGAGGAACGTACTCGCCGGGGCGGCGGTCGCCCCGCTCGCGCTGAGCGCGCTCGGCGCGGCGGGGTCCGCGAGCGCGGCGGACGGCTCCGGGTACCTGGTGGGCTGCGGCATCGCCGACGTCACCGGGCCCGCCGCGGAGAACGGCATGATGGGCTACTCGATGCCGCAGCAGCAGACCGCGGGCATTCACCTGCGGACGCGGGCGCGGGCGTTCGTGATCGCCGATCCGAGTACCCGGATCGCGTTCGTCACCGTGGAACTGGGCGCGCTGTTCCAATCGGTGCACCAGGGAGTAATGCGGGCGCTCGCGGCGAAGTACGGCGATCTCTACACCGAGCGGAACGTGCTCCTCAACGCCACCCACACGCATTCGGCCTGCGGCGGCGACTCGCACTACGCCGCGTACGACCTGTCCATCCTCGGCTTCCAGCAGCAGGTCTACGACGGTGTGGTGGACGGCATTGTGGCGGCGATTTCCCAGGCGCACGAACGGCTCGCGCCGGGCACCATCCACATCGGACGAGCTGAGCTGACCGACGCCAGCGCGAACCGCTCGCGCACCGCGTTCGAGCGGAACCCCCAGCCGGACAAGGACCACTTCCCGCTCTCGATCGACCCCGCGGTCACCGTGCTGCGGTTTTCCCAAGGCGGCACCGACGTCGGCGCGATCACCTGGTTCGCCACGCACGGCACCTCGATGACCAACGGCAACAAGCTGATCAGCTCGGACAACAAGGGGTACGCCGCCTACACCTGGGAGCACGACCACGCCGGGGTCCGCTACCTCGACGGCCAGGCCGGTTTCGTCGCCTGCTTCGCCCAGACGAACTCCGGTGACATGTCCCCGAACCTGGATCTCAAGCCGGGCACCGGGCCGACGAACGACGAGGTGGAGAACACCAGGATCATCGGCGAGCGCCAGTTCAGGGCGGCGAAGACCGCCTTCGACGGTGCGGCCGAAACCGTGCGCGGGCCGCTCGACCACCGGCTGTGCTATGTGGACATGTCCACTGTGGACGTGGCGGCGAAGTACACACCGGACGGAAAGCCGCATCGCACGGCCACCGCCGCTATCGGGGTGTCGATGCTGGCGGGCAGTACCGAGGACGGGCCGGGCCTCCCGCTGCCGGAGGGCGTCAGGAACCCGTTCATCGACTGGCTGGGCGGGATCGACGCGCCGATCCCGGCGGCGCTCGCCGACGCGCAGGCGCCCAAGGCCGTCGCGGTGCCCTTCGGCGCGATGAAGCCGTACCCGTGGGCGCCGGAGGTGCTGCCGCTGCAGATCGTCCGGATCGGGCAGTTCCACCTCGTCGCGGGCCCCGCCGAGTACACCATCGTGGCGGGCCTGCGGATCCGGCGTACGGTGGCCGCGGAACTGGGCGTGCCGCTGGAAAACGTGCTGATGCAAGGCTATTCGAACGCCTACAGCCAGTACGTCACCACGCCGGAGGAGTACGACTCGCAGCAGTACGAGGGCGCGTCGACGTTGTTCGGGCGGTACACGCTGCCCGCCTACCAGCAGGAGTTCGCGAAGCTCGCGGCGGCGATGCGCACCGGCGCGGCGGTGCCGCACGGGCCGGTGCCGAGGGACCTGCGCGGCAAGCTCGTCACCTTCCAGCCCGGCGTGGTGTTCGACTCGCCGCAGCTGCTCAAGTCCTTCGGTGACGTGCTGACCGACGCCAAGAGCACCTACCGGCGGGGCGAGCGGGTCACCGTCGCGTTCTCCACCGGGCACCCGAAGAACAACCCGCGCCGTGGCGGCACTTTCCTCGAGGTGCAGCGGCTCGTCGACGGGAAGTGGTCCCGGTACGCCGACGACGGCGACTGGGCCACGCGGTACCAGTGGGCCCGCGACGGGATTTCGGCGTCCATCGCGACGGTGAGCTGGCAGGTACCGCCGGACACCCCGATCGGCAAGTACCGGATCGTCCACTTCGGAGACTGGAAGAACGGGTGGAACGGCCGCATCACGGCGTTTTCCGGCACCTCGCGCGCGTTCGTCGTCTCATGAGGGGCCGCTTCCGCATCGTCGCGGCGGCGGCGGTTTGCGCGGCCGCCGCGTTCCCGGTGGCGCCCGTGGAGGGGGCGGGCGCCACCACTGTGATGGCCTTCAACGTCTACCAGCTCCCGTGGATCGCGGCACCGGACGCGGCGGACAAGGACAAGCGCGCGCACGCCGCGGAGGACGTGATCAGGGCGGCCGACCCGGACGTGCTGGTGCTCGAAGAGGCGTTCAGCGCGCAGGCCGAAGCACTGCGGGCCCGCCTCGCCGACCGGTGGCCGCACCAGACCCCGCTGGTCGGCCGGCACTGCGACACCTCGCCGGGCTGGACGACGGTGGACGGGAACTGCTCGAGCTCGCCGGTCGTGGTCAACGGCGGGGTGACCGTGCTGAGCAAGCACCCGAGCACCGAGCAGCACCAGCTGGTCTACGAACACTCCTACCCGGGCACCGCGGACTACCTGTCCAACAAGGGCGCCGCGCTCGCCAGGCTCGTCGTCGGCGGCCGTCCGCTGTGGGTGGCCGGGACGCACCTGCAGGCCGACGAAGCACCGGACACCCTGCCGAAGGCGCACGAGATCAGGATGGCCCAGCTCGCCGAACTGCGCGCGCTGGTCGCGAAGTACGTGCCGCGGGCGGAGCCGGTGGTCATCGGCGGTGACCTGAACATCGAGTACTGGGCGGGGCGGGACCGCCGCGACGGGCTCGGCCGCACCCAGGCGGAACAGGGCGAGGCCGCGCTCGACGGCACGCTGAGCACCGCGGGACCGGGGGAGTTCTCGTTCGACGCGAAGACGAACCCGCTCGCCGCGAAGTCCGTCCCGCCGACCTACCGCGACTCGCTCGACTACCTCGGCACGGTGCGGGGGAGCGGGCGCCCACCCGTCGCGGTCGGCCCGGTACGGCTCGTGCATTACGGCGGTGGCACGATTCCCTCGGATCACTACCCGGTGGTGGCGGAAATCCACTACTAACAGGGGCGTCACCGCGCCGAGGAGGACTTTTGACCGCGCTTCCCACGAGGACACGGTTGGGCTACTCGCTCGGCTCGCTGGTCACCGGCCCGTTCGGGACCGTCCCAGGGCTCCTGCTGCTCCCGTACCTGACCGACACCCTCGGTGTCGCGAGCGCCGCGGCGGGCGCCATCGTGTTCGTGCCCAAGGTGTGGGACGTGCTGTTCAATCCGTTCGCGGGCAGGCTGTCGGACTCCGACCTGGCGAGGACCGGCAGCAGGCGACGGTTCATCCTCGGCGGCGGCATCGGCGTCGCCGTCCTCTTCGCGGCGATCTTCGCCTACCCCGGCTTCGCGAACAGCGCCGCGGACGGGATCTACGTGGTGGTGGCGTTCTTCCTGTGCGCCACCGCGTTCGCGTTCTTCCAGGTGCCCTTCAACGCGCTCCCGGCCGAGATCACCGCGAACTACGACGAACGCACCAGGCTGACCAGTTGGCGGATCGGCGTGCTCGCGATCGCGATCCTGTTCTCCGGCGGGGTCGCGCCGCTGATCACCACCGGGATCGGCGGCGTCGCGGGCTACCGCGTGATGGGTGTCGTCGTCGGGGTGCTGATGGTCGGCGGCGCGCTCGCGGTCTTCCTCGGCACGCGCGGCGCGCCGGTCGGCACGCAGCTCCCGCAGACCACCCGCTTCAGGGACCTGTGGGCGACCATGCGGAACTGGCGGTCGTTCCGCTGGCTGCTCGGCGTGTACTTCGTCCAGTCGCTCGGCGTCAGCGTGGTGCTGGCCGGGGTCAGCTACGCGGCGAAGTACATCATCGGCGACGAGTCGTCGAAGTCGTTCCTGTTCGCCGCCGTGGTCGGGCCCGCGCTCCTGATGATGCCGGTGTGGCCGAGGATCGGCGCGCGCTGGGGCAAGTTCGCCGGGTTCCGCGCGGCGTCGATCGTCCTGGCCGTCGCGCTGCTGTGCCTGCTCGGCGCGAAGGGGTTCCCACTGGGGGTGACACTGGTGTTCGCGGCGCTCGTCGGCGTCGGCTACGGCGGGGTCCAGGTGTTCCCGCTCGCCATCCTGCCGGACCTCATCGAGGACGAGGAGAAGCGCACCGGTGAGCGCAGAGCCGGTATCGCGGCCGGGATCTGGACCGCGGGGGACACGCTCGGGCTCGCGCTCGGCGGCGGGCTCTTCGGCCTGATCCTCTCGATGGGCGACTACGTGTCGAGCACGAACGCGAGCGCGGCACAGCCCGACAGCGCGATCACCGCGATCCTGATCGGGTTCTCCGTGCTGCCCGCGGTGCTGGTGGCGCTCGGGATCCCGTTGCTGCGCAAGTCGGTGCTGGACCGCGCGTGAGCGCTCAAGACGTGCTGGCGGAGCTGCGTGCGATGCGCGCGGCGGACCTGCCGACCCACGGCGGCCGCACCCTGGCCTACGTCTACGACAGTGGTCTCGACGGCGTTGACGAGCTGGCCGCGTCCGCGTACGCGCTGGCGTCTTCGGCGAACGCGCTCGACCCGACGGCGTTCCCGAGCTTGCTGCGCATGGAAAACGAGGTGGCCGGGGCAGCGGCCGCGTTACTCGGCGGCGACGGCGAGACCGCGGGCACGGTGACTTCGGGCGGTACCGAGTCGTGCCTGCTCGCGGTGCTCGCCGCGCGGGAGGCTCGCCCCGAGATCGGCGAGCCGAGCATGGTCCTGCCGGAGACGGCGCACGCGGCGTTCCACAAGGCGGCGCACCTCTTCGGCGTTCGTGCGGTCGAAGTGCCCGTGGACCCGTCGACCTTCCGCGCCGACCCCGCCGCGATGGCCGCGGCGATCGACGAGACCACCGTGCTGGTGGTGGCGAGCGCGCCGTCCTACGCGCACGGCGTGCTCGACCCGATCGCGCCGATCGCCGCTGCCGCCGCGGCACGCGGGGTCCGCATGCACGTCGACGCGTGCGTCGGCGGCTGGGTGCTGCCGTACCTGCGCCGGGCCGGGCATCCGGTGCCGGAGTTCGGGTTCGGCGTCGCCGGGGTGACCAGCGTGTCGGTGGACCTGCACAAGTACGCCTACTGCCCGAAGGGTGTTTCCGTCCTGCTGCACCGCAGCGCGGAACTGCGCCGCCCGCAGTACTTCGCGAGCGCGCGCTGGCCCGGCTACACCATGCTCAACACCACGATGCAGAGCACGCGCTCGGGCGGGCCGCTCGCGGCGGCGTGGGCGGTGCTGCGGCACGTCGGCGACGACGGCTACCTCGGCCTCGCCGAGCGCGCGGGCGCCGCGACCGCGGAAATCGCGGCGGGGATCGAAGAAGTCGACGGCCTGCGCCTCGTGGCGAAACCCGATTCGACCCTGCTCGCTGTGTCCACTTCGGACGGTGCGGCGTTCGACCTGTTCACCGTCGCCGACGAGATGCGCGCGCGGGGCTGGTACGTGCAGCCGCAGTTCGCGCGCGGCCCGTCACCGGTGAACCTGCACCTCACGATCACCGCGGCGAACCGGGGCCACGAAACGGAGTTCCTCGCCGATCTGCGCGCGTCCGTCGACGAGGCTCGCGCTCGCGGCCCGGTCCGCGTGGACGAAGACGTGCTGGAATCCGTCCGGGCGCTCGATCCGGACGCGCTGACTTCGGAGCAGTTCGCTGGACTGCTCGACGCGGCCGGGATGGGCGCGGGTTCGACCCCGCCGGAACGCATGGCCGAGGTGAACACCCTGCTCGCCGCGGCGCCCGAACCGCTGCGGGAGCGGCTCCTGCTGGAGTTCCTCGGATTGCTGTACCGGCACGGCACGAACGGGTGACGCTTCGCCGGGCCGCGCGCCGCGCCCGGTGTTAGCGTCCGGCCATGACCAGCGCACACACCCAGCACGAAGGCCACACCCACGAACACGGTCCGGGGTGCGGGCACGTCGCGGTCCCGCACCAGGGCCATGTCGACTACGCCCACGACGGACACCTGCACCGCGAGCACGACGGCCACTACGACGAGTGCGAACCCGACGGCCACCAGCCGCACGACGAGCACCAGCACGCGCACGGGCACGGCTGCGGGCACGTCGCGGTGCCGCACGGCGACCACGTCGACTACCTGCACGACGGCCACCGGCACGCCGAGCACAACGGCCACTACGACGAGCACTGAGCCGTTCCACCTGGCCCCGGCCGCCCCCTCGCCGAACGTGAATACCTTTCGCCCGGCAAGGGGAGCCCTTGATTCAACGCTACCGCGCACCACCGACAATTCCGGATCGCCGCGAGACGCCGTACTCGGCGCGCCTCGCGGCTGCCCGCAGCGTCCTCAGCGTCCGCAGCGTCGTCAGCGCCCTCAACGCCCGCAGCGTCCGCAGTGTCCTTAGTGGACGTGCAGGACGTCCCATGCCGGGAACGGATCGTCGAGCGCGGTTTCGCCGTTCCGGAGCAGGCAGGTCGACAGCGCGTCGGTGAGCGCCGCGTGCCGGAGCCCGGTGCCGATGAACACCAGCTCCTGCGAGCCCGGCCCGCCACCCTGCGGCTCGAACCGCAGCACCGGCCCGGCCTGCGACCACAGGCCGACCACGTCCGGCCGCGTTGCCAGGGTGAAGAAACCCTTGGCGCGCACCACATGCCCGAAGTCGCCGGAATCGAGCCGCTCGGTGACGAAGGTCCACAGGCGACCGGGGTGGAACGGCTCGGCCGCGCGGAACACGACGCTCGAAATGCCGTACTCCTCAGTCTCCGGCACGTGGTCGCCGTTGAGTTCGGCGACCCAGCCCGGCGCCTGCTGCGCGCGTTCGAGGTCGTAGCGCCCGGTGCCGAGCACCCGTTCCGGCGCCACCCTGCCGTGGCTCGCGCGGATGACCTCAGCGCCCGCGTTCAGCCGCCGCAGCACCGCCTCCACCCGAGCCAGCTCGGGCCCCTCGACGAGATCGGTCTTGTTGAGCAGCAGCACATCGGCGAACTCGACCTGGTCGACGAGCAGGTCGCTGATCGTGCGCTCGTCACCGTCGTACTGGTCGAGCCCGCGTTCGACGAGGCTGTCGCCGCGCGCCAGTTCGCGCGCGAAGTTCACCGCGTCGACCACCGTCACCATGGTGTCGAGCCGGGCGTGCCCGTCCAGGAACGAGAACGTCGCCGCGACCGGCATCGGCTCGGAGATCCCGCTCGACTCGATCAGCAGGTAGTCGAACCGGCCGTCGCGGCACAGCCTGCCCACCTCGTCGAGCAGGTCGTCCCGCAGGGTGCAGCAGATGCACCCGTTGGTCAGCTCGACGAGGCGTTCCTCGGTGCGCGACAGGCCGGCCCCGTCGCGCACCAGCGCGGCGTCGATGTTCACCTCGCTCATGTCGTTGACGATCACCGCGACCCGCAGGCCCGCCCGGTTCGCGAGCAGGTGGTTCAGCAGCGTCGTCTTGCCCGCGCCGAGGAACCCCGAGAGCACCGTGACGGGGAGCGCGCTCACCGTTCGAGCCGCTGGAAGTGCTTGATCAGCTTGCGCGGCACCAGCTTCTCCTCGCCGTCCACCCTGATCGGGACCAGGTCCGGCGCGGCGGCCTTCCACCGCGCGCGGCGCGAGCGGGTGTTGGCACGGGACTTCTTGCGCTTGGGGACAGCCATCAGCGCGCACCTCCCCGCTTGCCGTAGCGGCGGTGGAACTTCTCGACCTGGCCCTCGGTGTCCATGATCCGGCGCGTGCCGGTCCAGAACGGGTGCGACCACGAGCTGATGTCGACGAGCACGAGCGGGTAGGTCGCCCCGTCGGACCATTCGATGGTGCGCTCGGAGGTGAGGGTGGAGCGGGTCAGGAACGCGTCCCCGGTCGCGGTGTCCTGGAACACCACGGGGTGGTAGTCGGGGTGGATGCCGGGCTTCACTTGCGGTCGTCCTTCCGGTTCTGCGCCGAGCTGGCCTCGACGGTGCTTTCGGGAACTTCGGTGTCCTCGCACGGTTCTTCGTGCCACTCGCCGAAGGGATCGGGATAAGCGCGCCATGCCGACGGGCCGTCGGCGAGTTCGTCGTCGGTCAGCAGCGCGCCGCTCAGTGCGGCCTCGATCTCTTCCGGGGCCGCGCGGTCGGTGAGCACGACGATCTCCTGCGCCCGGTCGCCGTGCACCGGGTCCCAGCGCAGCGACGCGAGCGTGCGGCGTTCGGGGGAGACCTCCTCCCACGAGGGCCCGTCCGGCGAGGCGAGCCACGGCCCGGCATGCCCGATGCCGAGCCCGCCGCCCGCCGATTCGAGGTAGAACGCGATATCGGGCTGGCTGGCCACCCAGAGCCGCCCCCTGGTGCGGACCACGCCGTCGAGCAGCACGTCGATCGCGTCGTGCAGGCGGCCGGGGTGGAAGGGCCGCGTCGCGGTGAAGGTGAAGAGCGCGATACCGCAGTCGGGGTGCAGCGGCGGCTCGCCGGTGAGCAGCGGCCCGTGCATGTCCGTGACGCGGCCGCGGCGGGCGTTCGCGGGTACCGCGGCGCGCAGCTTCGCGGCCACGTCGGTGTCCAATGCGGACAGATCGATCCTGGTGGCGGCCGGGGCGAGGCGCTCCAGGATCGCGTTTGCCTTCGCCGCGCTCCACCCGTCGGCCGGAACCCCGGACAGCACCAGCACGTCGGCGAACTCGGCCTGGGAGAGCAGGACCTGCGCGACCGTCCGCTCGTCCTCGGGGCTCGCGATCAGGCCGCGTTCGTCGAGCGTCTCGTCACCGGTGGCGTCGGCGAGCCAGCACGCGGTGTCGAGCACGGTCACCACCGCTTCGATCACCACGTCCTCGCTCACCGGCCGGTCGCCGACGAGCACGTTCTCGATCGCCCAGCTCACCGGCTCCGGCTCCATGGCCTCGTCGAGGTGGAGCACGATCCGGCCGACCCCTGGCATCCGCGCGAGCCTGCGCAGCAGCGGCAGCAGGTCCTCGCGCAGGGTGCAGGACACGCAGCCGTGCGCCAGTTCGAGCGCGGTCAGCTGGTCGCGCGGGCCGAGCCGCAGCCGCCTGCGAACCACGCCGGCGCCGATCTGGCGGAGGTCGTGGTGCACCACGGCGGTGCGCGCGTCGCCGAGGTGGAGTGCGTCGGCGAGCGCGCTGCTCGGTCCGGGCGCCAGTCCGGAGAGGACGGTGAGGGGCACGCGGGGGTCGTCGGTCACGGAAACGCTCCAGAGGCGGGCCGGGCGGGCCCGCGGGTCGCGGGTGGGTCGGCTGTGTAAAGTAAATGAAAACGACTATCAACACCAACTGTATCGGACAGCAACGACAAGGAGGTGGCGGTGTCCGCCGTGTGCCAGGTCACCGGGCGCAAGCCCGGCTACGGCAAGCAGGTGTCGCATTCGCACAAACGCACGTCCCGCCGATGGGAGCCGAACCTGCAGCAGCACCGGTTCTGGCTGCCGAGCGAGAACCGGTGGGTCCGGCTGCGCGTGTCGGCGAAGGGGCTCAAGACCGTCGACAAGCGCGGCATCGAGGCGATCGTGGCCGAGCTGCGCAAGAAGGGCGTGAAGATCTGATGGCGCGCAACGAGATCAGGCCGATCGTCAAGCTGCGGTCCACCGCGGGGACCGGGTTCACCTACGTCACCAGGAAGAACCGGCGCAACGACCCCGACCGCATGGTGCTGCGCAAGTACGACCCGGTGGTGCGCAGGCACGTCGAGTTCAAGGAGGACCGCTGATGGCGAAGAAGTCGAAGATCGCGAAGGACCGGCAGCGGCGCGTCGTCGTCGCCAGGCACGCCGGACGGAGGGCGGAGCTGAAGGCCGTCATCGCGTCGCCGGAGTCTGCTGAGGACGATCGAGCGGCCGCGGTGTCGGCGTTGCAGGCGATGCCGCGCGACGCGAGCCCGACCCGGCTCCGCAACCGCGACACCGCGGACGGCAGGCCGCGTGGCTACCTGCGCAAGTTCGGCGTGTCCCGCGTGCGCCTTCGGCAGATGGCACACAACGGGGAGCTGCCCGGCGTCACGAAGTCGAGCTGGTGAGCGCCGTGCCGAAACCCCAGCGCGACCGCCCCGGCAAGCGCAAGACGAACCTCCTGCACGCCAACAGGATCACCGAGGTCGACTGGAAGGACGTCGACCTGCTGCGCAAGTTCATCTCCGACCGCGGCAAGATCAGGGCGCGCCGCGTCACCGGGTTGACGCCGCAGCAGCAGAAGCAGGTCGCCACGGCGATCAAGAACGCGCGCGAGATGGCGCTTTTGCCCTACCCGAACGCGGGCCGGTAGCAGCGGGCGGGACGTCTGCGACGACGTCCCGCCCTCAGCCGAGGTGCGTCCACGGCCAGCCGAGCGCGAGCCACCCGATCAGCATGCCCGCGCCGGCCAGCAGCCGAGCGGTCAGCACGCCCGCGGTGCCGGGAATGGCGGCGTCGCGATGCCCCGAAAGCCACAGTGATGGTGATGGCGGGTGGATCGCCGTGCTCCTCGGGCGCGCCGTGGTGTGGTGACTGGCAGGTGTGCGGAAGTCTCCGAAGGTGACGTCCGGGGCGCCTGGCGCCACTTTTCGCACTCTCGTGGAGGGCGGGCCTCGTTTGCCGGTGCCCCGAAGGTGACGTTCGGGGCGCTGGATTCCCTGAAGGTCACTTTCGGGGCACGCGAAGGCTCGCGCGGGTGGCGGGGATGCGGTGCGAGGGTCGAGTTCGCGGCGTCTAGCGCCCTGAAGGCCGCAGTGATGTGTGCGCGTCGGTTCCGGTGAGGTGGGTGGCGGATGCGTGGAGCCGCCCGGGGCCTTGGTCCGTGAAGGGCGCCTTCGGGGAATCTGACGCCGCGATCTCGCCCCTCGCGGCGTGCGGCATGGTGGTGCTGATGCCCTGAAGGTGACCTTCGCGGCGTCAGATTCCCTCCAGGGCACCTTCAGGGCATGCGCCCTGGAGCGGAGCAGCCCCGGTGAAGGCCGCATCCGCGGCATGCACATCCCTGAAGGCCCCTGCAGGGGCCTTCAGCGCGGACGGGGGAAGAGGCGCGGGCGGCGAAATCCCAGCGCATGCCCTGAAGGTGACCTTCGCGGCGTCAGATTCCCTCAAGGGCACCTTCAGGGCATGCGCAGCGGACCTCACCTCGGCCTCTATAGGAGCATCCTTCGGGGACCGGCGCTGGAGCGGCAGCCTGCCACGAGGGCCGAGATCGTGACGTTCAACGCCCCAAAAAAGGGCCTTCGGCGCCCCACACGGCCGCCCCGACCTCCAGGAGCATCCTTCGGGGCATCTGCCGCTGCGAACTCGGCCCTCGCGGGGCGTGGCCAAGCGATGCTCGTGCCCGAGGCTTTCGGGGCAGGAGGCACGCTCCGACGGCACTCGCGACTTCTCTCCGGCCCGGACGGGAACGTCGTAAGCTAACCGCATGACCGAGGCTGACGACGCCGCACCGTCACCCGAGCTGCAGGACCTCTGGAACCGGGTCTTCGGCTTCGCCAGGACGGGCGAGACCGAGACGCTGCTGGCCTATGTGGACGCCGGGATCTCGGCGAACCTGACCAACCACAAGGGCGACTCGCTGGTGATGCTCGCCGCCTACTACGGGCACCGGGACGTTGTCGCGGGGCTGCTCGAACGCGGCGCCGATCCGAACCGGCTCAACGACCGCAACCAGAGCCCGCTGGCCGGCGCGGTGTTCAAGTCGGAACCGGAGATCGTGCGGGTGCTGCTCGACGGCGGCGCCGACGCCACGGCGGGCACGCCGTCGGCGGTGGACACCGCGCGCATGTTCGGCAACACCGAGCTGCTGGCCCTGCTCGAGCGCTGAGCGGGTCAGCTTGGCATGCTGATGCGCATGCCCGAAGACGATCAGCACTACCTTGTCGGACTCGATCTCGCCGGCCGCCGCGTCGTCGTGGTCGGCGGCGGCACCGTGGCGCAGCGCCGGGTCCCGCGCCTGCTCGGCGCGGGTGCCGTGGTCGAGGTGATCTCCCCGTCGTGCACGCCGTCCGTGCAGGCGATGGCCGACGCCGGTGAGCTGAGCTGGGTGCCGCGCGAGTACGCCGACGGCGACCTCGCGGACGCGTGGTACGCGCTTGCCTGCACCGCGGACCCCGAGGTGAACGCCGCCGTGTGCGCCGAGGCCGAACGCGCGCGGATCTTCTGCGTCCGCGCGGATTCCGGTATCGACGGCAGCGCCGTGACCGCCGCGGTCGGACGCCACGACGGGCTGCTGGTCGGCGTGCTCTCCGGCGGGCACCCGCTGCGGTCGGCCGCGGTGCGGGATCGCATCGTCGAGGCGTTGCACACCGGCGCGATCGGGGACGGGGAAACCCACCGCGGTGAAGGGCTTCCCGGCGTGGCGCTGGTCGGCGGCGGGCCGGGCGACCCGGAGCTGATCACGGTGCGCGGCCGCCGCCTGCTCGCCCGCGCCGACGTGGTGGTCGCCGACCGGCTGGCCCCGCGCGAATTGCTCGACGACCTGCCGCCCGAGGTCGAAGTCGTCGACGCGGCGAAGATCCCCTACGGCAGGGCCGCCTCGCAGGAGGTGATCAACGCCACGATCATCGAGCACGCCAAGGCCGGCCGGTTCGTGGTGCGGCTCAAGGGCGGCGACCCGTACCTGTTCGGCCGCGGGTTCGAAGAGGTGCTCGCCTGCGCCGAGGCAGGCGTCCCGGTGGTGACGGTTCCCGGGATCACCAGTGCCTTCGCGGTGCCCGCCGCCGCGGACGTGCCGGTGACCCACCGCGGTGTCGCGCATGAGGTGGTGGTGGTCTCGGGTCACCTGCCGCCAGGCCACGAACAGTCCCTTGTGGACTGGCAGGCGCTCGGCAGGATGCGCGGCACCATCGTGCTGATGATGGGCGTCGAACGGCTCGCGCTGTTCGCCGAAACCCTGCTGGCGCACGGCAGGCCGCCGGAGACGCCGGTGGCGATCATCGAGGACGGCACCATGCGGACGCAGCGCGCCCTGCGGTCCACTTTGGACTCCGTGGCTGGCGCGGCGGCCGAAGCGGGGGTGCGCCCGCCCGCGGTGATCGTGATCGGCCCGGTCGCGGCGCTGGCCTGAGCTAGCCCGCGTACCGGCGCTCGACGAACCCGGCGATCTCCTCGGTGAGCCGCTTCGGGTCGAAGCGCAGCTCCACCGGGCTCCTGGCCTGGACGAACTCGGCGTCCGGCAGGTCGGCGGCGAGTGTGTCGGCGTCGCCGAAGGGGTGAATCGGGTCGCGCTGGTGCCCGAGCACGAGTGCGGGCGTGGTGATCAGCTTGCGCGCCGAGCGAGGCGGCGCGATCCGTCCGAAGAGGACACCGTGCAGCAGCGCCGCCATCGAAGCCGGCCGCTGGTCGAGCGTGTCGGTGACCACGTCGACCCACTGGCTGCCGTGCGGCACCCGCCGCGCCAGCATGCCGACGCCCTGCACGGCCACCGGCACGAACCTCGCCGCGAACAGCAGCGGGGTGAAGGTGAGGAGCCCGGCGACGATCGCGTTGTCCAGCACCGGCATCTCGACGACGAGGCCGCGCACCCGCTCCGGCGCGAGCACCGCGACCTCCAGCGACACGTTCGCCCCGAGCGAAGTGCCCCCGACCACCGCGCGGTCGACGCCGAGGTGGTCCATCAGCGCGAGCGTCTGCTCGGCGAAGGCGGGCATCGAGTACAGCCACGAATCCGTCGGGCGGTCCGAGTCGCCGTGGCCGAGCAGGTCGAGCGTGACGACGCGGAAGCCGGCACGCGCCAGCTTGCGGGCGAGCGGCGCGTGCATCCGGCGGGTGAACATGATGCCGTGCGTCAGCACCACGACCCGTTCGCCGGAGCCGTACTCGGTGTAGGCGAGGCGGTGGCCGTCGTGGGTGAACGAGCCGGCCAGCTCGATCGGCCGCGACGGCTTCGCCGGCGCGAGGGGTGCGGGGTCCGGCTGCCGTTCCACCGCGGTCGCCTGCTCGGCCATGATCGCGAACTCCCCTCAGCGGACGGTCGAAAGCTGCCCCTGCCAGGCTAACGAACGCATCCGCTCCGGGACACGGGAGCGCACTGGCAGTCTGCCAACGACATGAGTCAAGATGACCCCATGACCTCTACCGCCGAAAACCTGCCCGAGCTCGTCTCGCTGAAGGTCGAGCGGACCGGGCACGTCGCCGAGGTGACGCTGCTCGGCCCGGCCAAGGGCAACGCGATGGGCCCCGACTTCTGGCGCGAGCTGCCGATCGTGTTCGGTGCGCTCGACGCGGACCCCGAGGTCAGGGCCATCGTCCTGACCGGGAGCGGCGCGCACTTCTCCTACGGCCTCGACCTGCCCGCGATGCTGCCCGGCTGGGCCGAGTACCTCGCGGGCGACGCGCTCGCCGGGCCGCGGACGAAGTTCCTGGAGGAGATCAGGACGCTGCAGGCGAGCGTCGGCTCGATCGCGGCCGTCCGCAAGCCGGTGATCGCGGCGGTCTCCGGCTGGTGCATCGGCGGCGGCGTCGACGTGATCGCGGCTGCCGACATCCGGCTGGCCAGCGCGGACGCCAAGTTCAGCGTGCGCGAGGTGAAGGTGGCGATCGTCGCCGACCTCGGCAGCCTCCAGCGGCTCGCGTCGGTGATCGGGGAAGGGCACCTGCGGGAGCTGGCGCTGACCGGCAAGGACATCGACGCCGCGCGGGCCGAGCGCATCGGCCTGGTCAACGACGTCTTCGACGACGCGGAGGCCGCGCTCGCCGCGGCGCGCGCGATGGCGCGGGAGATCGCTGCGAATCCACCGCTGGTGGTGCAGGGTACGAAGGACGTGCTGTCGGTGAACACCGAACGGCAGATCGCGGATGGGTTGCGCTACGTGTCGTCGTGGAACGCCGCGTTCCTGCCGAGCAAGGATCTGGCGGAGGCGGTGCAGGCGTTCATGGAGCGCCGGTCGCCCGAGTTCAAGGGCGAGTGAGGAGACGGTCAGTGCGCAACGCGGAAATGGGTCAGGGTTACCGTGCGTTCCGGGAGGCCCGCGACTACCTGCTGGCGAACCGGGAAAACTACGACACGGCGTACCGGGACTTCGCCTGGCCGAAGCCCGCGGAGTTCAACTGGGCGCTCGACTGGTTCGACGCCGTCGCCGTCGACCCCGCCAACGCGGAGCGGTACGCGCTGTGGATCGTCGAGGAGGACGGCTCCGAGTCGCGCTGGACCTATCCGGAGATGGCGAGCCGCTCGAACCGGGTCGCGAACTGGCTGCGGTCCCTCGGCGTCGGCAGGGGCGACCGGCTGATCCTGATGCTCGGCAACCAGGGCGAGCTGTGGGAGACCATCCTCGCGGCGATCAAGCTCGGCGCGGTGATCATCCCGGCCTCGACCCTGCTCGGCCCGGCGGACCTGCGGGACAGGGTGGACCGCGGCGCGGCGAAGCACGTGGTGATCCGCTCGGTGGACGCGGAGAAGTTCGCCGACGTCCCCGGCGACTACACGCGCATCGTGGTGGGGGAGCCGGTCGAGGGCTGGCTGTCCTACGCGGACGCCGATCGCGAGGCGGACGAGTTCCGGGCGGACGCCGTGACGAAGGCGGCAGACCCGCTGCTGCTGTACTTCACCTCTGGCACCACCGCGAAGCCGAAACTGGTGCAGCACACGCACGTCTCCTACCCGGTCGGGCATCTGTCCACAATGTACTGGATCGGGCTCGAACCCGGTGACGTCCACCTGAACATCTCCTCGCCGGGCTGGGCGAAACACGCCTGGAGCAACGTGTTCGCGCCGTGGAACGCCGAGGCGACGGTGTTCCTGTACAACTACACGCGGTTCGACGCGCCCGCGCTGATGGCGCAGATGGACCGCTGCGGGGTCACCAGCTTCTGCGCGCCGCCGACGGTGTGGCGCATGCTGATCCAGGCCGATCTCGGCGCGTTGAAGACGCCTCCGGTCAAGGTCGTCGGCGCGGGGGAGCCGCTCAATCCCGAGGTGATCGACCAGGTCCGCAAGTCGTGGGGCGTGACGATCCGCGACGGGTTCGGGCAGACCGAGAGCAGCGTGCAGATCGCGAACACCCCCGGCCAGACCGTGAAACCGGGCTCGATGGGCAGGCCGCTGCCCGGGTTCTCGGTGGTGCTGGTCGACCCGGTCTCCGGTGAGCGGGGGAACGAGGGCGAGATCTGCCTCGACCTGCAGGAGCGTCCGGTGGGGCTGATGACCGGGTACGCCGACGACGACGAGCGGACCGGCGCGGCGTTCGCGGACGGGGTCTACCACACCGGTGACGTCGGCTCGGTCGACGAGGACGGCTACATCACTTACGTCGGCCGTACGGACGACGTGTTCAAGGCGTCGGACTACCGCATCTCGCCGTTCGAGCTGGAAAGCGTCCTGCTGGAACACGACGCGGTGGCCGAGGCGGCGGTGGTGCCCGCGCCGGACCCGATCCGGCTGGCCGTGCCGAAGGCCTACGTCGTGCTCGCGGCGGGGCACGAGCCGGACGCCGGCACCGCGGTCAGCATCCTGGCGTTCTGCCGGGAGCACCTGGCGCCGTACAAGCGGATCCGGCGGCTGGAGTTCGCGGAGCTGCCGAAGACGATCTCCGGCAAGATCCGCCGGGTCGAACTCCGCGGCCGCGAATCCGAAGGCGAGCGCCCCACCGGCGAATTCCGAGAAGAAGACTTCCCCACCCTCAAATCCTGACTCCCGCGCACTTCCCCGCCCTCGCGGGTGCGCGCGGGGCGGGGTTGTTCATGCCCTGGGATTGAATAGCGTCCCGATGCTCGCAGGTCGCTGAAGGCCCGGATGATGCTTCCCTTGTCTTCGTGGTGCTTCACGGTGCTTCACGACCGAAGGGGCCGGGGCGGTATGCGCATTTCCTCCTCCGCCGTCGATTCGGGTGAGGGGGTGGCAGTAGTGAGTCGCCCGAGGGGGTTTGGTCCCTCAAGGGCGCCTTCGGCGCATGCGGCCCCGCGCCGGGCCTGTGAAGACCGTATTTGTGGCTTTCACGTCTGTGAAGGCCCTGTCGGGGAGCGAGCGTGGGAGTGGGGAAGAAGCGCGAGCTGCGGAGGTTCCCGCGCATGCCCGTAAGGACGCCTTCGCGGCGTCAGATTCCCCGAAGGCGTCCTTCAGGGAATCCGTGCGCCCCTCGCCAGAGCCCGCGCGGCCAGCGAGGGCCGAGTATGCGGCGTAACCGAGCTGCCCCCTGCCAGCGGGCGTCGAGCAGTAATCGCGGGTACTGAGGACGGCGCGCGCCACAGCGCCCGGGCTTGCCCTTTCCACCCCTGGCGGGACGTCCCCGCCAGGGGGCACAGGTGACTGAACGGAGCCTTCAGGGCATCGCCGCCCGCATCGCCGCGCCGACGCACCCAGTACGGGCCAGGAGCGGTCAGGGCCGCCAGGCCCCGCGACCGATGTCAAGCACCGTCCACCTGGCGGTTGTCCTCGGTGGAGCAGGTGGTGGCGGGTGCGCTGGCGGGGCCGCTGCCGCAGGTCCATTCGCCGAGCGCGACCGGCCCCGCGCCTTCGGGGTTGGCCAGGTCGGCCGGGGTGAGTTTCTGGAAGTACTGGGTGAGCAGGGCGGTGGCCTGCGCGCAGTCGACGGCGCCCGCGGTGACGACGGCCTTCGGCTTGGCTCCGTTGACGCCGGTGACGGGGCCGCAGTCGGTGCCGGGCGCCGCGGGGTGGGCGGCGTGGTCCGAGGCGGGGCCGGGCGGGGTACCGCCGGTCTGGGCGGCGTTCTGCGGTGCCGGCGCGCTCGGGGTGTCCTGGCCGCCGCAGGCGGCGAGCGGGAGTGCGCAGGCGAGTGCGGCGAGGCCGAGGAGTCTGCGAGGTGTGGCGTGCGTGGACATGGGCCTTTCCTGGGAGCGGAGGGGACGGAGTGAGGCTTACTCGACGGGCAGGACCCGTGCCAGCACGGTCTGCTCCTGTTTGGTGCAGGTGGTCCCGCCTTGCGCGGCGGGAGGGCCGGAGACGCACAGCCAGCCGTCCACGGTGTCGCTGACGGGTTCGTTCGAACCGCCGGACTGCTTGCCGGTGATCTTCTTGTGGAACTCCTCCACCACGCGCTTCGCGTCGGGGCAGGCGACACCGCTGGTGTGGCTGTCGAGCACCTGCAGGGTCAGCCCGCTGGCGGCGGTGACGGTGCCGCAGGCGCCGTCGGCGGGGATCGCGTCGGAGGTCTTCGGCGGCTGCGCGGCGCTCGTGGGGACCGGTGGCTTCGCCGAGCTGGACGCGCTGCTCGGCGGCGCCGACGAGGTGCTGGGCTGGACCGATGCGGCGCTGAGCACCGGGGACGGGGCAGGCGCGCCGGAGTCGGTGGAGCACGCGGCGAGCGTGACGACGGAGAACGTGACGGCGGCGAGCAGGCTCGCGGGACCTGCGACCTTCGAGATGGCCAACGCGTTCCTTCCGTCGTGCGCGGTGTCTTCCGGGACATCTTGGCCCAAGGCAGCGGGAACACCGGGGTACGGCGCGCGGGGTGGCGCGCGCGAGTTCGGCGAACACTACCGGGCCCGCCCGCCGCGGACGCGCCGACGTCCGAGGTCGGACGGGTTCGATCGTCCACAATGGACGAATAACGGCCCGGAAATTTTCCACTGCATGGGTGAACCCGGGGAAAAGTTCCGGCCAACCCGTTAACACCGGCGCGCTTCGTGCCGAAGAGAAGGGTGAGGTCCCCACCCGAAACACGCAACACGGAAGCGGCAGTACTGAGATCATGAGTATTGAAGCGGAAACCGGCTCCTCCCGAATCCCGGCGAACGTTCCCCCGACCACCCCGTGCACCGTCGTCTGGTGCCAGGGCCGCCCGTACGTCCTCGAAGGCGGGTCCGGCAGGCCCCGCTGGATGGGCACCGACGGCCGCGGCCGTCCGCAGGCACTGAGCCGCACCGACCTGCAGCGCCGCGGCTGGAGCTACCACCGCGCCAGGTGAGGGCCGCGTGCCCCGCGTGGCTAGGCTGGGCCGGTGAGCACGCCGCCCGAGTCCACCGCACCCGAGCCGTCACTGGCCCGGCAGGCACTGACCGTTCCGAACCTGCTGTCCCTGCTCCGGCTCGCCGGTGTTCCCGTCTTCCTGTGGCTCCTGCTCGGGCCCGAGGAAGACGGGTGGGCGCTGGCGCTGCTGATCTTCAGCGCGCTCACCGACTGGCTCGACGGCAAGCTCGCGCGCTGGCTCAACCAGATGAGCAGGCTCGGCCAGCTGCTCGACCCCGCGGCCGACCGGCTCTACATCATCGCCACGCTCGTCGCGTTCCTGATCCGCGACATCATCCCGTGGTGGGTCGTCGCGCCGCTGCTGGTGCGGGAGGCCGTCGTCGGGGTCGCCGTGCTCGTGCTGCGGCGCAACGGTTTCGCCCCGCCCGAGGTCACCTACATCGGCAAGGGCGCCACCTTCGTGCTGATGTACGCGTTCCCGTTCCTGCTCGTCACGCAGGGCGGGTCGACGCTCGCCGAGATCGCCCGCCCGATCGGGTACGCCTTCACCACCTGGGGTGCCGTGCTGTACGTGTGGTCCGGCGCCCTCTACGTCATCCAGACGGTGCGCGCGCTGTCCGGGGACCGCGCGCACCGAGGTGCGGTGCCCTCGGCCTGAGTGCGAGACTCTCGCCGTCACGGTTCGCGAAAGGGGAACGCGTTGTCTGCACCAGAAGAGCTGCGGTACACCGAGGAGCACGAGTGGGTCGCCACCCGGCCCGGCGGTGTGGTGCGCGTCGGGATCACCGAGTACGCCCAGGACCAGCTCGGTGACGTGGTCTTCGTGGACCTTCCCGAAGCGGGCACCGCGGTGGCCGCCGGCGACAGTTTCGGCGAGGTGGAGTCGACGAAGAGCGTCTCGGAGCTGTTCGCCCCGCTCGACGGTGAGATCGTCGCGGTCAACGACGCGGTGTCCCAGTCGCCCGAGCTCATCAACAGCGATCCCTACGGCGAGGGCTGGCTCATCGAGATCCGGCTCGGCGACTCGGCGAGCGCCGAAAGCCTCCTCGAAGCCGAGGCATACCAAGCCCTGATCTCCGGCGAGTGATCGCGCGGGGGACCCGTCGGCGCCGGTAGATCCACTTCCGCCGCCGGTAGGGGGAGCCCGCAGGTCCGCGACGGACCTGGCACGGTACGTTGGCAGCAACACAATCTCGGGTAGACGAAACGGGATTGAAGAACACTTTCACGGTGAGGAGAGCTCAGGTGAGCACGAACGACGGGCCCGGCGTTCCCCCGGAGCAGTCTCCGGAACGGACCTCTGTCTTCCGGGCCGACTTCCTGGCCGACATCGAGGGGCAGGAAGCCGCCCCCGCGCCGGAGCCGCCGGTCGCGGGCGTCGACGCACTCCCGCCAGGCTCGGCACTGCTGGTGGTCAAGCGCGGTCCCAACGCGGGCTCCCGGTTCCTGCTCGACCGCGACACCACGAGCGCGGGCAGGCACCCGGACAGCGACATCTTCCTCGACGACGTGACGGTTTCGCGCAGGCACGCCGAGTTCCGGCGTGAGGGCGGCGAATTCGTGGTGATCGACGTCGGCAGCCTCAACGGCACCTACGTCAACCGCGAGCCGGTCGACCAGGCCGTCCTCGCCGGTGGCGACGAGGTCCAGATCGGGAAGTTCCGCCTGGTCTTCCTGACCGGCCCGGGGCACGGGGGCCAGGGGGCGCAGTGACGGCGGCCGGGCGGCCACAGCGTGACGGGCTGAGCATCGGGGCCGTGCTGGCGCAGCTGCGCGGCGACTTCCCCGATGTCACGATCTCCAAGATCCGGTTCCTCGAGTCGGAAGGCCTGGTCCAGCCTGGCCGGACACCGTCGGGGTACCGGCAGTTCGCGTCGGCGGACGTGGAGCGGCTTCGGTTCGTGCTGTCCGCCCAGCGTGACCACTACCTGCCCCTGAAGGTCATCAAGGAGCAGCTCGACGCCGCGGACCGGGGTGACGGCTACCCCGGCTCCCCGTCCAGGCTGCCGCGCAAGCTGGTCGCGCTCGATCCGTCGGCGACGATCGAGGGCGACCGCGCGGCGATGCCCTCGGCGGCGGACTTCGCCTCCGGCCGTGAGATCCGGCTGACCCAGGAGGAGCTGCTCGAGCAGGCCGGGGTCGATCTCGCCACGCTCACCGAGCTGCGCCAGTACGGCTTGGTCAGGCCGGGCGCGGCCGGGTTCTACGATCCGGACTCGGTACTGGTCGCACGGACCGTCAGGGCGATGACCGAGTTCGGGATCGAGCCCCGGCACCTGCGCGCCTTCCGCGCGTCCGCCGACCGGGAGGTCGGGCTGCTCGAACAGATCGTCGCCCCGGTTTACCGCCACCGCGACGAAGACGCGAAAGCGCGCGCGGACGAGGTGGTCCGCGAGCTGGCCGCGTTATCGGTCACGCTGCACACGCTGCTGGTCAAGGCCGGTATCCGCGGCGTGACCGGCGGCTGATCCGCGGAGTTTCCGCGGCACAGGTTGGTTTCTTCACAATTCGACAGCCCAACGTTGGGCCGTCGATGCCGTACGGTTAGTCCAGGCCCGGCGGCGGGCCGGTGTTTCAATCTTTCGGACAGCGAGCACAGCGCCCTGATGACGGGTAGCGTCAACGATGTTGGACACGTCGACGCGGGATCCTCGGAACAGCGCTGCAGCCCGCGCGCAGGAGAGGGAGGCGAACCCCGATGAGCAGCGAAATGCGCGTCGTCGGCGTGCGGGTCGAACTGCCCGCGAATCAGCCGATCTTGTTGCTGCGGGAGACGGAAGGCGAGCGGTACCTCCCGATCTGGATCGGCTCGGTGGAGGCCACCGCGATCGCCTTGGAGCAGCAGGGTGTGCGCCCCGCGCGACCGTTGACCCACGACTTGCTCAAGGAAGTCATCGGAGCGCTGGGCAGAGAGCTCAAGCAAGTGGTGATCACCGACCTGCGCGAGAGCACCTTCTACGCGGAACTGGTGTTCGACGGCGACATCAGGGTGTCGGCGCGCCCGAGCGATTCGGTGGCACTGGCGCTGCGGGTCGGCGTCCCGATCCACGCGGTGGACGCGGTGCTGGAGGAAGCGGGCCTGATCATCCCGGACGAGCAGGAGGACGAGGTCGAGAAGTTCCGCGAATTCCTCGACTCGGTGTCCCCGGAGGACTTCCGCGGCGCTGACACCTGAGGCGCGAAGACTCGGCGAAAGAGGCCATCCCCGCACCGGGGATGGCCTCTTTCGTCATGCGGGACGGGTGGCGCGGTCGAACAGGTCCGCCAGCTCGGTGCCGTAGTGGCCGAGGTCCAGAGCCGGGTTCTCGGCGTAGGCCGCCGCGGCGCCGTCGATCGCGTGCGCGACCGAGCGCCCCACCACCTCGGGGTCGAACTCGCCGAACGCGCCTTCGCGCCTGCCCTGGGTCAGCACCCTGATGACCTGGCCGGTCCGCATGCCCTCCAGTACCGGCCCGGCGATCGCCCAGCCTGCGGGATCGTCCACACCGCCCGCGAGTTCGGCCAGCACCCGCACGTACTCCGGGTAGGCGCCGAGGAACGCGACCTCGGTTTCGATGTGCGCGCGGAGCATCGCGGCCCGCCCGGCCGGTGCGCCGGCGCGGTCGCGGAGGAACTCTTCCTTGGCCCCGGTGATGGCGGTCAGCACCGCCATCATCAACCCCGCCTTGTTCGTGAAGTGGTAGCCGATGATGCGCGTGCTGGACAGGCCCGCCCGCTCCTTGATCTTCGCGAACGAGGTCTTGGCGTAGCCGAGCTCGGCGATGGTGGCGATGGTGGCCGCGACGATCTGGGCCCGCCTGGCCGCCTCGGTCACGGTGAGACCGGCACCGTCCTCGGCCCGGGGTGTTATCTGCATGAGTAAAAATTAACATGACCAAGTAACGGGTGCAACCGCGAAGAAAGTCTCAACTTCAGCTTGAGGTCGCCGCGCGTCGCGTTGACCGGGCAGTCGGGCCCGCATACCGTCATTGGAGGTAAATCGCTTTGGTGTGATTCGCGGTTCTGGGGCGCACCTGCCGCGATTTCACCTCCCTGACCCCCGCCCCGGGTGTCAGGTGCTGTTCGACCGGTCGGCAGGCCGGGCGAGGGGAGGCATGCGTGGTCGAGGAAAGGCCGGTCCAGGCCGTCGGCGCGGGAGACGGTGAGCAGGGTGAACTGTTCCCGGACGCGTCGCTGCCGGACGAGCTGGTCGGCTACCGGGGGCCCGCCGCGTGTCAGATCGCGGGCATCACCTACCGGCAGCTCGACTACTGGGCGCGGACGAAGCTGGTCGCGCCGAGCATCCGCACGGCCCACGGGTCGGGTTCGCAGCGGCTCTACTCGTTCAAGGACATGCTGGTCCTCAAGATCGTCAAGCGGCTGCTGGACACCGGGGTGTCGCTGCAGAACATCCGCGTCGCGGTCGAGCACCTGCGTGCCAGGGGAGTGCGTGACCTCGCGAAGGTCACGCTGTTCTCCGACGGCGCCACCGTGTACGAGTGCACGTCGCCGGAGGAGATCGTCGATCTCCTGCAGGGCGGCCAGGGCGTGTTCGGCATCGCGGTCAGCGGCGCGATGCAGGAGATCAGCGGCACCATCCACGAGTTCCCCGCCGAGCGCGCCGACGGCGCCAGGATCGAGGACGTCCAGCCGGACGAACTGACCCAGCGCCGCAACGCCCGCCGGACCGGGTGAACACCGGCCGCGGGCCCACCGGGTAGGGTGGGCACCGCAGTCGACGAACCCGCGCGGGAGAGTCCGGGCCACACACCTGGTGAGCCCGGCGCCGAAGGAGCAAGTCCTCCCCGGAACCTCTCAGGCACCCAGGACCGCACGGGCGAGACGCCTCTGGAAAGCGGGCCGGCAGGTCACCACCTGCCCGCCCCGCCGAAGGTGCAAGCCCGGCTAACACACGGGTGAACCTCTCAGGCGCCCGTCACGGGTATGGACAGAGTGGGGAGGGCCAGTTCCCCGGCCGTCCCTCGTTCCTCCACTGTGGACACTCCGGTCAGGACGGGACCCTGTCGAGGAAACCGTGCACGCGCCGGATGCGGTCACCGTCGGATTCGATCACGTCGAACCCGATGGCGAGCGGCTCGACGGCACCGGGCCTGACCAGGTGCCAGGTGAACCGCGCGAGGTCGTGGTGGCCGTCCACGGTTCCCGGCAGGCTGAACTCCAGACCGGCGAACTGTGCCTGCGCGCCCGCGATGAACCCGTCCACGCCGTCCCTGCCGCTGACCGCGCCGAGCGGGTCGGTGTAGGTCACGTCGGCGGTGAACAGCTCGTCGACCAGCGCGCGCCGCTGCCGGGCGCCGGTGGTGTTCCAGATCGCGATGTAGCGTTCCGCGAGGTGCTGGTAGTCGGACACGGGGGCCTCTTTTCGTTGTGGGGCAAGGGATCGGCGGTGTTCCGCCGGGTCACCACCTTGGCCGCCGGTGCGGTGCCGTGTCGATTACGCCGGAGGTAATGGCCGCGCCGCACCCGCCGTCGTACGGTGATCGCCGTGACCACCGTGACGCAGGTTCCCCCGCAGCCCGTCGGCACGCTCCTGCGCGCCTGGCGCGAGCGCAGGCGCATCAGCCAGCTCGACCTGTCGCTGACCGCCGAGATCTCCACCCGGCACCTGAGCTTCGTCGAAACGGGCCGGTCGAAGCCGAGCCGCGAGATGGTGCTGCGGCTCGGCGAGCACCTCGACGTGCCGTTGCGCGAACGGAACCAGCTGCTGCTCGCGGCCGGGTACGCGCCCGCGTACCGGCAGGCGGGCCTGGACGCGCCGGAGATGTCCGCGGTGCGGGAAGCGGTGCGGCTGCTGCTGGCCGGGCACGACCCGTACCCGGCGGTGGTGGTCGACCGCGGCTGGCACCTGGTCGATTCGAACGCGAGCGCGGGGCTGCTGCTCGAAGGCGTGGACCCCGCCCTGCTCGCGCCGCCGGTGAACGTGCTGCGGCTGACCCTGCACCCGGACGGGATGGCCCCGCACATCGTGAACCTGGGGGAGTGGCGGGCGCACCTGCTCGGCACGCTGCGCCGCCAGGTCGCCGCGACCGCGGACCCCGCGCTGACCGCCCTGCTCGACGAGCTGCGCGGCTACCCGTGCGACCAGGAGGTGCCCGAGGTGGAGGTGCCGGGACCCGGTGACATCTTCGTGCCGCTGCGGCTGCGGCACCGCGGTACCGAGCTGGCGTTCTTCAGCGCGGTGGCGACCTTCGGCACGCCGCTGGACGTCACGATGGCCGAGCTGGTCATCGAGTCGTTCTTCCCCGCGGACGAGCGAACCGCCGCGCGCCTGCGCACCCCGGAGTGAGACGATTGCGGCGGCAGGTTCGCCCGCGAGACCGAAACGAGGACCGGAACGCCCATGGCCACTCCTCCGCCCGCGCCCACCATCGCGCTCAACAACGACGTCGTCATCCCGCAGGTCGGGTTCGGTGTCTGGCAGGTGCCGGAAGACCAGACCGCGAAGATCGTCAGGACGGCCATCGACGCCGGCTACCGCAGCATCGACACCGCCACGGCCTACCGGAACGAGGCGGGCGTCGGCGAGGGCATCCGCTCCTCGGAGATCGCGCGCGAGGACCTGTTCGTCACCACCAAGCTGCAGAACTCCGATCAGGGCCGGAGCGCCACGCTCCGCGCGTTCGACCGCAGCATGGACCAGCTCGGGTTCGACTACCTCGACCTGTACCTGATCCACTGGCCGCTGCCGCAGCTCGACAAGTACATCGAGACCTGGCGCGCCATCGAGGAGCTCTACAACGACGGCAAGGTGCGCGCGATCGGCGTGTCGAACTTCCAGATCCCGCACCTGCGGCGGCTCATGTCGGAGACCCAGATCGTGCCCGCGGTGAACCAGATTGAGCTGCACCCGCAGCTCCAGCAGGGCTCGCTGCGGGAGTTCCACGCCGCGAACGGGATCGTCACGGAGGCGTGGAGCCCGCTCGCGCAGGGGTCCCTGTTCTCCGACGGCACGATCGGCGCGCTGGCGTCGAAGTACGGCAAGACGGCCGCGCAGATCATGCTGCGGTGGCACGTGCAGCTCGGCAACGTGGTGATCCCGAAGTCGGTGACGCCGTCGCGGATCGCGGAGAACATCGGCGTGTTCGACTTCGAGCTCGCCGACGACGACATGACGGTGATCGCCGAACTCGACCGCGGCGAGCGCACCGGGCCCGACCCCGACACGTTCAACCTCGCGTGACCCGGGTGCCCGTCATCGCTTGCTGAGCCCCGCGTCCGCGAAGTCGGTCTGCTGGGTCGGCTGCTTGAGGAACTCGCGGAACGACTGCGCGGCCCGCTGCTGCACGTCGTCGATCTTCCCGCCGATCCCGACGTACGGGTAGTCCGCGGGCTTCCCGACGGCGATGGGCTCCGGCGGCGACGAGATCATCCCGGGTTTGGCGGTCTTCAGCTGCGTCACCCACGACGAGCTGTCCGGCATCCACGCCGCCGGGAGCCCGCCGATCTCGTCGAGGCTGCCGCGGCCCGCGAGCGCGTTCAGCGTGCGTTCCGAGGAGGCCGCGCGCACGTCGACCCGCACGCAGTGGCCGTGCACGACGGTGCTCGCCTGGTTCCAGCGATCGGCGGCGGCCTTGGCGGGCCGCTCGGCGTCCGGGGCCACCACCACGGCGATCGCGGTGTCGCCGCCGGTGCACGCGGAGGCCTGTGCTTCCGCGCGGTTGTTCACGATGCCGTTCGCCCAGCCCCAGCCCAGCCAGCCGAGCACCGCGAGCGCGACGAGGACGAGGCAGGCGATGGGCCACTTGGCGACCCGGCGCCGCTGCTTCTTGCCGACGATCCGGTGGGTCCCGGTGTCCGAGCTGTTCTTCGCGCGGGCGACGGCGGCGGGGTCGATCGGACCCGTCACGTCGATCTTGGTGGCGCGCCTGCGGTCGCCATGGCGCTCGGCGGGGGGAGCCTGGTCCGGGCGTGCGGCGGGGCGGCTCGGCCTGCCCCCGCGGAACTGGCCCTGCGGCCGCGCCGGGTTCGCTCGCGCCTGGCCAGGGGGGACCTGGCGGACGCGAGGGTGGCCCTGGTGGGGCTGGCCCGCTCTCCCCGCCCGTGCGGGCGGGCCATCAGGACGGGAGGGAGCGGGGTCTTCGGCCCTGCTGTGTCGCCCCATCGGAGTCCTTTCGACCGCTAAATGCGTGCTCAGAGTATGCAATCAAAACGTTATCACTCTAACAGGTTAGAGCTGTGGAGAAAATGTGATGACTATCAGTTGTCACTCCTGCTCACGGAACGATTCCCGTTTTCGAGCAGCCGCGTGCAGAGTGCGATCAGCCGTGTACGCAACGGTGCCGCGCGGCGGGCGAATTCCGCCTGTGCACGGGCGTACTCGGCGCGCCCGTGCGGCGTCTCGATCGCGACCGGCGAGTACCCGAAACCGGCGAGGTCGTACGGGCTCGCCCGCATGTCGAGCACGCGGATGTCGGCCGCCAGTTCGAAGCAGTCGCCGAGCAGTTCCGACGGGACGAACGGGTCGAGTTTGTAGGCCCATTTGAACAGATCCATGTTGGCGTGCAGGCAGCCGGGCTGTTCGAGGTCGATCTGGGTGGTCCTGGCCGGGGCCAGCGTGTTGCGGGGACGGGCCGCGTCGGTGAAGAACCGGAACGCGTCGTAGTGCCCGCAACGCACTTCGAGGGAGTCCACCACCTCGTCGGTACCCGAGGAGCCGAGCCGCAGCGGGAGCTGGGTGTGGCGCACTTCGCCGGGTGGCTGGCGGTAGACCATCGCCCACTCGTGCAGGCCGAAGCAGCTCAGCCGCGGTGCCCGCCCCGCGGTGGCTTCGAGCAGCGCCCGGATGGAGCGCGCGGCGCGGGCCCTGTTCTCGCCGAACTCGGCGTCGTCGAGCGCGACCCCGTCCGGCACCGCGCGGTAGCCGCGGCGCTGGAGGAAGCACCTGGCGCCCGCCCCGGACAGCACGATGCCCGGCCCCGGCTGCCACCGTTCGAGATGGGACGGCCGGTGCGAGTAGTAGGTGAACAGGAAGTCGAGCACCGGGTGCTTCTCGCCGCGCGAACGGCGGCGCTGGTGCGGTTCGGTCCAGCGCCGCATGCGCGTGGTGTGCGCCTCTTCGCGCGCCCGCCACTCCTGTTCGGTCAGTACGGTGCCCACGGTCCTCAGCGTGTCACATGCGTTCCGTCGCGGACCGTGCCCACGTACTCCTCGACGAGGTCCTCCAGCGTGACCACGCCGACCGCGGTCCCGTCGGGCCCCACCGCGCGCGCGAGGTGGCTGCCTTCCTTGCGCATGGCCGAAAGCGCGACGTCGAGCCGCGCGTCCGCCCGCAACTCGGTGAGGTTGCGGGTCTTCTCCGGCGCGACCGTGCGGCCGGGATCGCCGCTGAGCTGGTCGAGCACGTCCTTCACGTGGATGTAGCCGATCAGCTCGCCGCCGCCGTCGCGCACCGGGAAACGGGAGAAGCCGGTCTCGGACACCGCGTGCTCGACGTCGCCGACGGTGGGGGACACCGGCAGCGTGGTGAGCTCGCCGGTGGGCACCAGCACGTCCGCGACGGTCTTCTGGACCGACGAGAGCGTCTGGCTCAGCCGTTCGTGCTCGGACTGCTCCAGCAGGCCCTCGCGGCGCGACTCGCTGAGCAGCTCCGCCAGCTCGTCGGAGGTGTAGGCGGTTTCCAGCTCGTCCTTCGGCTCGACCTTCACCAGGCGCAGCACCGAGTTCGACACGAAGTTCAGCACCCAGATGAACGGGTTCACCAGCTTCACCCAGCCGACGTGCAGCGGCACCAGCCACAGCGCGAGGCGCTCCGGCTCGGCGATCGCGAGGTTCTTCGGCACCATCTCGCCGATCAGCACGTGCAGGATGGTGATGAAGGCCAGCGCGAGCGCGAACGAGATGGGGTGCAGCAGCACCTCGGGAATGCCGAACAGTTCGAAGAACGCGGCGAGCCGGTGCGCGACCGCGGGCTCGCCGAGCCTGCCCAGCAGCAGCGAGCAGATCGTGATGCCCAGCTGCGCGCCCGCGAGCATCAGCGACACGTTCCTGCTCGCGTTGATGACGATCTGCGCGCGGGTCTTTCCCTGTTCCAGCAACGCTTCCAGCCGGTCGCGCCGGGACGAGATGAGCGTGAACTCGGCGCCGACGAAGAACGCGTTGGCCAGCAGCAGCACCACGACGAGGACCAAATACCACCAGTCGCTCACGAGCGCGCCTCCTGCTTCTCCGGCGCGGGCGCCTCGGCCCCGGCGACGCGGTGGACCCCGACCTCGGCGATCCGCAGCCGGTCCATCTCCGTGACGGTCAGCCGCCAGCCGTCGACGTCGGCGGAGTCGCCGGCGGCGGGGATCTTCCCCAGCCGTTCGAGGATGAGGCCGGCGATGGTCTCGTAGTCGCCGTCGGGCATCCGGAACCCGGTCTGCTCGGTCACTTCGTCCGCCCTGAGCTGTCCCGAGACCACCCAGCTGTCCGCGCCGAGGCGCTGGGAAGCGGGCCCCTCGTGGGAATCGTGCTCGTCGCGGACGTCGCCGATGATCTCTTCGACGACGTCTTCCAGCGTGACCAGCCCCGCGGTGCCGCCGTACTCGTCCACCACGATCGCGACCTGGAACCGGGACGCGCGCAGGCGGTTCAGCAGCGCGTCGCCGGGAAGGGACTCGGGGACGGTGGGCACCGGCCGCATCACCGAGCCGATCTTGACCGTGCCGCGCTCGGCCGCGGGCACCGTGAACGCCTGCTTGACGTGGACGGCGCCCTGCACGTCGTCGAGGTCCTCGGTGTAGACGGGGAACCGCGAGAACCCGGTGCGCCGGGCGAGTTCGACGAGCGCGTGGATCGGTTCGTCCACGGTCAGCGACTCGACCTGCACGCGCGGGGTCATCAGTTCCTCCGCGGTGCGTTCGCCGAAGCGGAGCGACCGGTCGAGCAGTTCCGCGGTCGAGGTGTCGAGCGTGCCGCTTTCGGCGCTGGAGCGCACGATCGAGCCCAGTTCCTGCGGCGACCGCGCCGAGCGCAGCTCCTCCTGCGGCTCCACGCCGAACTTGCGCACCAGGAAGTTCGCGCTGTTGTTCATCAGCGTGATGAGCCAGCGGAACAGCGCGGAGAACCGGGAGTGGTAGCCGGCCACCGCGCGCGCGGTCTGGAGCGGACGGGCGATCGCGAGGTTCTTCGGCACCATCTCGCCGAGGATCATCGACAGCGAGGTCGCGATCAGCAGGGTCAGCACGAGCGAGACCACGCTCGCGACGCCGCCGGGCAGGCCGGTCGCGGTCAGCACCGGGTTCACGAGCCTGCCGATCAGCGGCTCGGCGACGTATCCGGTGACCAGCGTGGTGATCGTGATGGCGACCTGCGCGCCGGAGAGCTGGAACGATAGCGTCCGGTGTGCCTTCTGCACGGTCGTCGCGCGCTTGTCGCCGACCTGGCGGACGTTGGCGTCGACGGTGCTGCGCTCGAGCGCGGTGAGGGAGAACTCGGCCGCGACGGCGAGTCCGGTGCCGATCGTCAGGAGGACGAAGAAGAGCACGCCGAGTGCGGCGAGGAGGATGTCCACTACGCGACACCGCCGAGGGGCGTCAAGCGATGGGGGACCAGGGGCAAGCCGGGTTCGTCACCCGGCTTTGTACTGTCACCAGGTGACTGCGCGTCGCGCACGAAAGGTGTCACTCCTCGAAAAGCGGAACAAGAACTGCTGCGGTGCGGCCAGCTTACCGTCCCCGCCGCCGTTTCGTGCGCTTTCGCCCTCAGCCGGGGTCGCGGCCCAGGAGCGCGACCAGCTTGGACGGGGTGTCCGCGTCGTCCGCGACGGGTACCGGCGGGGCGAAGATTCCCATGCCCTGCCACTGTTCCAGCTCCGGTTCGAACACCTCCAGCAGGCGGCGCGCCATGGTCTCGCCGATCGGGGACGTGACGTCGATCGCCTTCGCCAGGTCCCAGCCGTGCACGGCGAGATCGAGCGTCATCTGCCAGCCGTACTCGGCGGCCCCGATCTCGCCGAACGACACGTGCACATCCCGTTCGGTGGCACCGTCTTCGACCCACTCCGCCCGCGCCGCGGCCGAGGACCGCCGCCAGGCGCCGACCGGATCCGTGCCGAGCACGTCACCGTCGTAGGCGTCGCCGACCTCTTCGAGCGTCGCGCCCGCGAGCAGGTGCGGCACCCACAGCTGCTCGCCGACGAGGTGGTTGAGCAGGTCCCTGACCGTCCACTCGGTACACGGCGTCGGCGCCGCCCAGCGGTCACCGATCTCGCCGACCAGCTCGTCGAACCCCCGCATGGCTTCTTCGTGCGCGCTCAGCAGATCCATGTCCTCAGTGGAACACGGCGCACCGACATTCTCAGCGCTTCGCCGAGCCCGCGAGGTAGTCCGTGCCGCCGACGTAGACGGTGTGCCCGGTTTCGAACGGCGCCGAGACCGCGTTCGCCACCGCCGCCGCGAACTCCCCGACGGTGGGGAGCGTGCCCGCCCGCGCGCGCCGGGCGTCGAGGGTTCCCGGGCGCGCCCGGTCGAGGAGCGTGACGGTGATGGTGCCTTCGATCATGTCCCCGGAGACGACCACGAGGTCCACGCCCCGTGCCGAAAGCCCGGGAATGCGCGCCCGCAGCGCGTCTTCGCCCGCGCGCTTGCTGTGCGCCACGGCTTCGTACTGCGCGTAGGTCTCGCGGGTTTCCCCGGTGCCGTGGAAATGCGCCTGGTGGCTGGTCACGAAGACCACCCGGCCCGGCGCGGTCATGAGGGGCAGCGCCGCGTCGAGCGTGCCGGTCTGCGCGTCCCGGTTCAGCGCGAGGGCGTAACCGGGCGCGGCGGCGCGCTCCATCCCGCCGGAGGCGTTGAGCACCACCGCGTCCAGGTGCCCGTGGCTCGCGCGGATGTCGCGGACCATGGCGTTCACGGCGGCGCGGTCGGTGAGGTCGGCGCGCACCGCGGTCGCCGAGCCGCCCGCCGCGGCGATCTCGCCGACGACCTGGTCCGCGCGCTTCGCCTTCTCGCGGTAGTTCACGAACACGTGCGCGCCTTCGGCCCCCAGTACGCGGGCGGTCTCCGCCCCGATGCCCCGCGAGGCGCCCGTCACCAGCACCGTGCGCCGGGTCATCGCGCACCTCGCTGCCGCATGGTCTTCGCCAGCCCGTCCATCCCGGCGGCGAGGTCCCTGCTCCGCGGCACGGCCGCGCCGGGCAGCGCGCTCTGCAGCGCGCTGCCGAACCCGGCGACCCGGACGATGTGGTTGACGAACGATTCGAGGTCGTCCGGCCACGGCAGCGCGGGCTGCGCGATGAGCAGGGACGCGCACCCGTGCATGGCGGACCACATGCCGAGCGCCAGCGTTTCGGGATCGCCCTTCAGCACGCCGTTCTCGACGCAGGCGGTGACCGCCCCGACCATGTGCCGGAAGCAGGCTTCGGCGGCGGGCGGGATGGCCTCGGCGTCGTTCGGGCGCATCAGGAGCACCCGGTACTGGACGGGGTGTTCGAGCGCGAAGTGGATGTACGCGCGCCCGCACTGGCCGAGTGTCACGAAGGGATCGCTCGTGCCTTCGCAGGCGTCGCGGATGCGGGTGCCGAGTTCGTCCCACACGCGCAGGCAAACCGCTTCGACGAGCGCTTCCTTACCGGAGAAGTGGAGGTAGACCGACGGCGTGGTCACCGACGCCAGCTTCGCCACGGCGCGCAGGGTCAGCGCCTCCTCGGTACCGGACTCGGCGAGGAGCCGTTCGGCCGTGCGGAGGATCTCCTCGCGCAGCTTCGCCCCGTCGCCGGGCCGCGCCCGGGCGCGTTTCGTGTTCACCACGTCAGGTTGACATCGTCAAGTTGACTCTGTCAATCTCGGCGGCGAGGTGAGCGGAGCGCGATTCACGATGACGGACTTCGCGGCGGCACGAGTGGCGGGGAGGCGCATCCGCATCCGACCGCCGTCGGCGCTTCGTTCGTCGAGGCGCGCGCGGCCGACGTCGAGGTCGAGGTCGAATTGTTCCGCGCGGGGCGGGGCTCCGCTCAGCTCCGCGCCCGGCTGGTGCAGGACGGGCGAGCGTGCGTCGAAGCGTTGCTCACGCAGGGGATGCTCGGCGAAGCCGATCGTGGGAGGTCGCGATCCCGGCCGAAGAGGACTGCTTCCCCGGCCCGCCCGACGTGCCGGGCTCGGACTTCCGCGTGCCCCAGATGGAGGTCGTCGAGCAGCGCCTCGACCCGGTGCCGCCGGTCTCCTGCGACCTCGGGCTGCCGGGCTGGGCGCCGACCGCGCGGTTCAGCGCGTACCTGCGGCTGCTGCCCGTGCCAGGTCCGGGTACCGCGCTGAGATCCCGTTTCAGTGGCGGCGCACGGTCTCTTCGACCAGGTTCAGCACCGGTTCGAGATCGTCGGCGGGCAGGCCCATCGCCAGGTGGGAGACGAGCCCTTCCAGCACGAGCTCCAGGAACGCCGTCAGCACGTCGACGTCGACGTCGTCGCGCAGCTTCCCGGCGTCGCGCTGGCGGAGCAGGCGCTGGCGGGTCGCGGTGGTCAGCTGCTTCGACCGTTCGGCCCAGCGGCCGCGGAACTCGGGATCGGTCCGCAGCCGCCTGGACACCTCGAGCCGGGTGCCGAGCCAGTCGGCGGGGTGCTCGCTGCCGCCGGCGAGCAGGTCGCGCATCACCTGGACGAGACCCTGCGCGGCGACCACGTCGGCCATCTGCACGGCGTCGTCTTCGGCGAGCGCGAGGAAAAGGGACTCCTTGTCCCGGAAGTGGTGGAAGATCGCGCCACGGGAGAGGCCGGTGGCTTCCTCAAGACGCCGGACCGTGGCACCCTCGTACCCGTAGCGCGCGAAGCACACCCGCGAGCCGTCGAGGATCTGGCGCCGTCGTGCGTCGAGGTGATCCTGGCTGACCCGTGGCATCCTGTGATCCTGTCATCGGATACCGGGCCCACGCAATCCGTACGTACGTACTGTGATTTTCCCATGGGACTTTCCCGTGGGAAGGCGGCCCGGACGCCCCGGGCCGCCACCGGGTCAGGGGATCACGACCGCGACGTCGACCCCGTTCTGCTGCGCGAGCCGCTCCGCGCGGTTGTCCGCGGCCAGCCGCAGGCCGGTGGTGCGCGGCGGGATCCGGTCCATGCTCCAGCTCCCCATCAGCAGCGCGACCCGCGCCTGCATCTCGGTGCGCAGCCGCAGGAACGAGTCGGCGGGGTCGGCGCCGACCTCGCCGAGCAGCAGCCACCACGCCCAGGCCGCGGCACCCGCGTTCGCCACGAAGTCCGGGATCACCGGGATTTCGCGCGCGGACAGCGCGGCCTCGGCCGCGGGCGTCGTCGCCGCGTTCGCCGCCTCGATCACGACCTTCGCCGCGACCTCGGCCACGTTCCGCTCCGTGATCGCGTACGAGATGGCGGCGGGCACGAAGATGTCCGCGGCCGTCGAGACGATCGCTTCGCGCGGCAGGCGCGCCACGTGCCCGGGCACGCGCGACCGGTCGATCTCGCCGTAGGCGTCGCGCAGGTCCAGCAGCGCCGGGATGTCGAGGCCTTCGGGGTCGTGCAGGGTGCCCGCGGCGTCGGCGACCGCGACCACGCGGACCCCGGCCTCGTGCAGGTACCAGGCCGCGCCGCCGCCCATGGTGCCGATGCCCTGGATCGCGACCGTGGTGTCGGCGGCGGCCCGCTCCCACGCGGCGGAAACGCCGAGACAGGCCTGCGCGACGCCGTACCCGCCGATGACGTCACCGAGCAGCAGCCCGCCGGGGACCGGCGCGTTGAGCCCGGCCTGCACGCGGCGGAGGGTGCGGTCCGGGTCGGCCGCGCGGCTGATCGCGGCGTGGTAGGACTGTCCGAGACCCAGCTTCGCGAACACGTCGTCGATCAGGTGCTGCGGGACGCCGAGGTCCTCCGCGGTCACCCAGTGCGCGTCCAGCCACGGCCGCATCGCGGTGCAGAACCGCTCCAGCACCTCGAAGGCGCGCGGGTCCTTCGGGTCGAAGTCGATGCCGCCCTTGGCGCCGCCGACCGGCAGGTTGAAGGTGGCCGTCTTGTTGGCCATGCCGCGCGCCAGGTCCTCGACCTCGGTCACCGTGCAGCCCGCGCGCATCCGGGTGCCGCCGGTGGCCAGCGTGTTGACCAGCGTGTGCACCACGAGGTAGCCGCGGCACCCGGTGACCGGGTCGGTCCAGGTGAGCCGGAGCAGCGGTTCGGTGGCGGGGTCGGCCGCGACACCCTCGTCCGCGCCCGCACGCACGATCGTCGGCTGGTCCGAAGGGTTCTGCATCGTGGTCACTCGACCCACCTCCAAGCTTCGCTTCTCGACAACACTGCGTCGGTGTCCGTTCGCGGGCACGGCCGAGCACGCCGGGAGGGTTTCCGCGCAGGCGGAACCCACCGGCGAATGCGTCGGTGCGTGAGGCGAACGCCCCCGGTTCCCGGTGCGGGCGCTCCGCCCGTCCCGGTACCACCAGGGTGCGGCCGGGACCGCGCGCGCGTCCAGTTAAAGATCATGGACGGTTCCGTTTAGGGTTGGTGCATGGAGCTTTCGTTGCACCGCTTGCGGATGCTCCGCGAACTCGAACGCCGCGGGACGGTGACCGCGGCGGCGGCCGCGTTGCACTACACGGCCTCCGCCGTGTCGCAGCAGCTCGCGCAGCTGGAACGGGACGTGGGGGCGAAGTTGTTCGAGCGGCTGGGCAGGCGCGTCCAGCTCACCGAGCTCGGCGTGCTGCTGACCGAGCACGCCGAGCTGATCCTCGGTTCCGTCGAACGGGCGACGCTGGCGCTCGAAGAGGCGCAGGACACCGTGGCGGTCCGGCTGACCGCGGGGGTGTGGGCCTCGGTCGCCTCCGGCCTGCTGCCCACCGCGCTCACCTCGCTGCAGCAGTCGCATCCCGGGATCGTGGTGCGCACCAAGGAGCTCGCGCCGGAGGACACCGCCGACGCGGTGCGGGACGGGGCGCTCGACTTTTCCTTCGTCATCGACTATTCCGACGCGCCGATGCCGTGGGACGCCGGTCTCGAACGCGCCGTGATCGCGGTCGAGCGGCTGCACGCGGCGGTGCCGACGGGTTCGGTGCCGGGGGAGTCGGTCGCGCTGCTCGACCTCGCCGACCACCCGTGGATACTGGCCAGCCCGAAGAGCCATTTCGGGCGCGCGATCCGCAACGCCTGCCGCAGGCACGGTTTCGAGCCGAAGATCGACCACGAGGTCGGCGAGCAGCCGACCGCGATGGCGATGGTCGGCGCCGGGCTCGGGATCACCCTGGTGTCGGATCTGGGGCTGCTGCACCGCCCGCCCGGCGTGGACATCGTCGCGCTGAGCACACCGGTGATGCGGACCGTGTCGATCGCCTACCGCACCACCGCGCTGCGGCGCGCCTCGCTCCAGCTGGTGATCGAGGCGGTGCGGACGGCCGCCGCCGAACTGGGGCTGGGCACCGAGCAGACCTTGCCCTGACGCCGCGCACTGCCCTGACCGGGTGAGCCCGTCCGGGTGGCCCGTCCTGAACCGTGAGCACGCGGTCCTGCCCGGCGAGACGGCGTGCTGAAAATGTCGTACCCCGCGTGTAGCGTCCGAAGTCAACTGCTCCCACGTCATGGACAGGGCGGAGTGATGACAGCGATTCACGCGCTTTCCCCCCGTATCACCGATTCCGGGCACGCGATCACCTCATCCGAGATGGCGGAGGAGGTGATCTCCGACCGCGCCGCGGGTGAGGCCTACGTGGCCTCGGTGTGCTTCAAGCACGGGCCGCCTCGGCTGCTCGGCGTCGAACTGGAGTACACCGTCCACTACGCCGGAGATCCGCGAAGACCGCTCCTCGCCGAGGATCTCGCCCGTGCGCTCGG
The DNA here is from genome assembly GCF_039529815.1 of Amycolatopsis minnesotensis. Taxonomy (NCBI): domain Bacteria; kingdom Bacillati; phylum Actinomycetota; class Actinomycetes; order Pseudonocardiales; family Pseudonocardiaceae; genus Amycolatopsis; species Amycolatopsis minnesotensis. Next base: position 89,266 of record NZ_BAAANN010000029.1, read on the forward strand.
CCCGCACACCCCCCGCACGCTCCGCGCGGACAGCCCCGCGGAGCCGTTGCCAGCCGGTTCCCCGCTCAGTCTCGAGCCGGGATGCCAGGTGGAGATCTCGGCACTCCCGCAGCCCTCACTGCGCAGGCTCGCCGAAGTCGTCTCCGCCGATCTCGCCCATCTCCGCGATCTTCTCGCCCGCGCCGGGCTCGTCCTCGGCGAAACGGGTATCGACGCGCACCGCCCGCCGGTCAGGGTGCTCGAAACCGAGCGCTACGCGGCCATGGAACGGCGGTTCGGCCCGCTCGGCACCGGTGGCATCACCATGATGGCCAGCACGGCCGGGCTGCAGGTCTGCGTCGACACCGGCGAGGCGGCCGAAGCCGCCGCCCGCTGGGCCGCGGTGCACGCGCTGGGCCCGCCGCTGCTGGCGCTGTTCGCGAACTCGCGCCACCACGCCGGCCGGGACACCGGGCTCGCGTCCGCGCGCTGGGACGCGGTGATGCGCACCGAACGCGCGCGCACCTTCGCTGCGGCGCCGTCGGCGGACCCGGCCGAGGACTGGGCGCGCCGGATCATGGACACCCCGCTGATGGTGTTCCCCCGGCAGTCCGCCGCGTGGGACGCCCCGCCCGGCCTGACCTTCGCCGACTGGGTCGCCGGTGGCGGCGCAGAGCTGGGCAGGCCGACCAAGGCGGATCTGGCCTACCACCTGACGACGATGTTCACCCCGGTGCGCCCGCACGGCTACCTCGAGGTGCGCTACCTGGACGCGCAGCGCCCTGGCGACTGGCTGCACCCGGTCGCGCTGCTCACCGCGCTGCTCGCCGAACCGTCCACAGTGGATCAGGTTCGCGCGCTGTGCGAGCCGGTGGCACGGCGCTGGCGCCGCGCCGCCCGCGATGGCATGGCCCATCCCGGTATCGCCGCCGTCGCGCGGGCCGTGGCCGATCTCGGCTGCGCGGTGCTGCCGGGCACCGGCCTGCCCGAGGCGGAGATCGCCGAAATCACCGAGAACGTGCAAAAGCTCGCTGCGAAGAAGGGAGACCGGTCGTGACCGTCACGCCGGCCGAAGGGGCGAACCCGTTGCGGGAGATGCCCGTCCAGGACCTGCGCGCGCACGCGGCGGAAGCGCTCACGCGTGCCCGCGCCCGCTCGACCGCGCTGACCGACGCGGTGGACGACTCCGATCTCGTCCGCCAGCATTCGAAGCTGATGTCGCCGCTGGTGTGGGACCTCGCGCACATCGGCAGCCAGGAAGAGCTGTGGCTGGTGCGGGACGTCGGCGGGCGCACCCCGATCCGGCCCGATATCGATGAGCTGTACGACGCGTTCAAGCATGCCCGCGCGGACCGGCCCGGCCTGCCGCTGCTCGATCCCGCGCAGGCGCGGGCGTACGTGCGCGAAGTGCGCGCGAAGGCGTTCGACGTGCTGGAGACCGCACCGCTGGAAGGCCGCAGGCTGACCGAGTCGGCGTTCGCCTTCGGCATGATCACCCAGCACGAGCAGCAGCACGACGAGACCATGCTGGCCACCCACCAGCTGCGCAAGGGCGACCCGGTGCTGCGGGCCGAGCCGGCGCCGCCGCGCCGCGGCGGCCCGCTGCCGCCGGAGGTGTTCGTGCCGGGCGGACCGTTCGTGATGGGCACCTCGGCGGAACCGTGGGCGCTGGACAACGAGCGCCCGGCGCACGAGACCACTGTGGACGCGTTCTACCTCGACACCGCACCCGTGACCAACGGCGCCTTCACCGAGTTCCTCGACGCGGGCGGTTACACCGAACGCCGGTGGTGGAGCGAGGACGGCTGGTCCTACCTGCGCGAGCACGGGATCTCCGCGCCGCGGTTCTGGCACCGAGAACAGGACGCGTGGTGGCGCACCCGGTTCGGGGTCTACGAACGAGTGCCGTCGGACCAGCCGGTGGTGCACGTGTCCTACTACGAAGCCGAGGCGTACGCGGCGTGGGCCGGCCGGCGGCTGCCCACCGAGGCGGAATGGGAGAAGGCGGCACGGTTCGACCCGGAAACGGGGGAGTCACGCCGTTTTCCGTGGGGCAACGACGAACCGACGCCGTCGAGGGCCAATCTCGGGCAGCGGCACCTGAGCCCGGCGCCGGTGGGTGCTTACCCGGACGGGGTTTCCCCGGCCGGGGCGCACCAGCTGATCGGCGACGTGTGGGAGTGGACCAGCTCGGACTTCCACGGGTACCCCGGGTTTTCCGCTTTCCCGTACCGCGAATACTCCGAAGTGTTCTTCGGCCCGGGGTACAAGGTGCTGCGCGGCGGGTCGTTCGGCACCGACGCGGCGGCGATCAGGGGCACGTTCCGCAACTGGGACTACCCGATCCGGCGGCAGATCTTCGCCGGGTTCCGCTGCGCGCGGGACGTCTCGCCGGGTGAGATGGGCTGAGCCCGGTGTGCCGTCACCTGGCGTACCTCGGCGCGCCGCGCTCGCCCGCGGTGCCGTTGTTCGAAGCGCCGCATTCGCTGCTGGTCCAGTCCTACGCCCCGGCGGACATGCGCCGCGGCGGCACCGTCAATGCCGACGGGTTCGGGCTCGCGTGGTTCGACGCGCGTGCCGAACCCGTGCGGTACCGGCGGCCCAGTCCGTTGTGGACGGACGAGGCGCTGCCCGCGCTCGCCGGTTCGGTGGCCAGCGGCGCGTTCCTGGCCGCGGTGCGCTCGGGCACGCCCGGCATGCCGGTCACCGAGGCGGCGTGCGCGCCGTTCACCGACGGGCGCTGGCTGTTCAGCCACAACGGGGTGGTCCGCGGCTGGCCCGAATCGACGGTGGTGCTGGCGAAGGCGCTGCCCGTCACCGAACTGCTCACGCTGGAGGCGCCGACGGACTCGGCACTGGTGTGGGCGCTGCTTCGCGCGCGGCTGAACGACGGCGAGGAGCCCGCTCGCGCGGTCGCGGACCTCGTCCTCGACCTGGACGCCGCGGCACCCGGGTCGCGGCTCAACTTCCTGCTGACCGACGGCTCGGTGCTGATCGGGACGACGTGGACGCACGCGCTGTCCCTGCGGCGGGACGCCGACGGTGTCCTGCTCGCCTCCGAGCCGCTCGACGAAGGGCCCGGCTGGACGCCGGTGCCGGATCACCATCTCGTGGTCGCGACCGCGGAGTCGGCCGACCTGACCCCCCTCACTGAAGATCGGAGCGGTTGACCGCCATGGGCGAACCGGATCTCGACGTCCACTCGGATCCCGACGACGTGACCGCGGCACTGCGCGCGGACGTCCGCGAGGGACTCACCGCAGCGCGGAAGTGGCTGCCCCCCAAATGGTTCTACGACGCTCGCGGCAGTGCGCTGTTCGAGCAGATCACCGTACTGCCGGAGTACTACCCGACGCGGTCCGAGCGGGAGGTCCTCGACCGGGAGGCCGCCGAGATCGCCCGCGTCACCGGTGCCCGCACGCTCGTCGAACTGGGCTCCGGGTCGAGCGAGAAGACGCGGCTCCTGCTCGACGGGCTGCGGGCGCACGGGACGCTCGACGAGTTCGTCCCGCTGGACGTGTCGGAGTCGGCGCTGGCCGAGGCCGTCGCGGCGATCAGCGCGGACTACGAAGGGCTGTCCGTGCGCGGGGTCGTCGGCGACTTCACCCAGCACCTCGGCCTGCTGCCTGGCGAGCGGCCGCGGCTGGTGGCCTTCCTCGGCGGCACGATCGGCAACTTCCTGCCCGGCGAGCGGGCCAAGTTCCTGCGGTCGGTGCGCGACGTGCTCGACGAGGGGGAGTGGCTGCTGCTCGGCACCGATCTCGTCAAGGACGCGGTCACCCTCGAACGGGCCTACGACGACGCGGCCGGCGTGACCGGGGAGTTCAACCGCAACGTGCTGCGGGTGATCAACGCGCGGCTCGGCGCGGACTTCGACCCCGATCGCTTCGCGCACGAGTCCTACTGGGACGCCGGCGAATCGTGGATCGAGATGCGCCTGCGGGCGCGCGAGGACATGGTCGTGCGCATCCCCGGCGCCGGTATCGACGTGTCGTTCGAGGAGGGCGAGCACATCCGCACCGAGGTCTCGGCGAAGTTCCGGCCTGCCGGGATCGGCGCGGAGCTCGCCGACGCCGGGTTCTCGGTGGAGCGCTGGTGGACCGACGAGCGGAACCTCTTCGGGGTTTCGCTGTCCCGGTCCGCGCGGTGAGCGGGCGCGCGCGGCCTGAAAGGATGGGCGGATGCGCCGCAATCCGCTCACCCTGCTGGCCCGCGCGCTCGGGACCAGGCCATGGCTGATGGACCTCGCGCCTGGCATCGTCTGGGCGGACCATCGGCTCCACCGGCTGTCGAAGGGCAGGATCAGCCTGGTGGCGCTCGCGGGGCTGCCGTCCCTGCGGGTCACCACCACCGGCCGCAGGAGCGGGCTGCCGCGCAGCACCAACCTGCTCTACTTCCCCTACCTCGACGGGTTCGTGCTGACCGGCTCCAACTGGGGCCGGTCGGCCGACCCGGCGTGGAGCCACAACCTTCGCGCTCACCCGGATGCCGTAGTCGCCGTGCGGGGCAAGGAGATCGCGGTAGTGGCCGCCGAGCTCAAGGGCGAGGAGTACGACGCGATGTGGCAGCGGCTCCTGGAGTTCTGGCCCGGCTACGCGATGGAGCGCGCCGCCGCTGGACGTGAGTTGCCTGTCTTCGTGCTCACCAGGCGTTAGACACCGTTCGTCCGCTCCATCCGTTTGGCCGGTGCCGCCCGCTTCCCCGCATGGCAGGGTGAGAGACCGCTCACCCTGGGTGTCCAGGGTGTGTCCTGACGGGAGGACGAACGTGTCGAAGAAGATTTCGAGGACGCCAGTGCGAAGACTCGTACTGGCCGGTGCGCTCGCGATGGGGATGGCGGTGGCCGTGGCACCGGCCGCCGTCGCGAGCACGACCGCGGCAGTGCCCGCCGCGGCAGGGGCCGTCGCGCCGATCGCGTGGCACGCGTGCGCGCCGGGCACGGTGCCCGCGGGGCCGTACTCGTGCGCCACCTACCGCGTGCCGATCGACCACGACAACGCGGCGCTCGGCACCATCGACATCGCGTTGCTGAAGCGGGCGGCCGCGAAACCCGATCAGCGCATCGGCTCGCTGTTCCTCAACCCCGGCGGCCCCGGCGGCTCCGGGCTGCGGATGCCGGTGTCCGCGCCCGCCTTCTTCGACCAGCCGGTGCTCGACCGGTTCGACACGATCGGCTTCGATCCGCGCGGCGTCGGGGAGAGCAACCCGCTGCGCTGCTTCACCACCGCCGAGGACGCCGCCGAGGTGATCGCGGGCCAGCTCCCGATGCCGATCAGCAGGCCGGAGATGTCCGCCGCGATCGCGAGCTTCCGCGACTACGGGCGGTTCTGCAAGACCAACGGCGGCGCGCTGCTCGGCCACATGTCCACCAAGGACGTCGTGCGCGACCTCGACCTCCTGCGGGCCGCGGCCGGTGACGCGAAGCTCAACTTCGTCGGCTTCTCCTACGGGACGCTGATCGGCGCGACCTACGCGGCGATGTTCCCGAAGAACGCCCGCGCGCTCGTGATCGACGGCAACGTCGACCCGGCGCTGCGCACCTCGAACGGGGTGCAGTACGACCGGGAACGCGCGCAGGGCTTCGAAATCGCGCTCAAGGGCTTCCTCGAGAAGTGCAAGCAGGCCGGGGCGGCGTGCGCGTTCAGCGGGGGACAGCCGAAGCAGAAGTTCGACGAGATCCGCGCCGCGCTCCGCCAGGGGCCGGTGAACCTGCCGGGCGGCACGCTCGACATCGGCCGGTTCACCAGCGTCATGTCGAGTGCGCTCTACTCGCCGTCCGGGTTCAGCGGCATCGCCTCGGAGCTGCAGACCCTGTACACCGCGATCAAGACGCCCGTCGCGGCGCACGCGATGTCCGCGGCGAGCTTCTCCACGCTGCTGACGCCGACCAAGCTGGGCAAGTTCGACGCCCGCGGCGACAGCCCGTACCTGTCCGACGACTCCTACTACGCGGTGAACTGCTCGGACAAGAAGTTCCGCAACTCCATCGACGACCTGCCCGCGCTCGCGGCGAGCTGGGAGCGCGAGTCGCCGACGTTCGGGCGGCTCCAGGCGTTCACCGACCCGGCGGCGTGCCCGGCGTGGCCGGTGAAGAACGCGGACGTGTACCGCGGCCCGTGGCGGGCGAACACCGACAACCCGGTGCTCGTGGTCGGGAACTACTACGACCCCGCGACGCAGTACCGCTTCGCGCAGCGGATGGCCGACCAGCTCGGCTACTCGCGGCTGCTGTCGGTGGACGCGTTCGGGCACTGCATCCTCGGTGACTCGGCCGGTGTCGACGCCGCGACCGCGGACTACCTGATCAACCTCAAGGTGCCCGCCGCAGGCCAGGTGTTCGACCCGGACGTGCAGCCGTTCACCGCGGCGGTCAAGAAGGGCTGAGCGCAAGCCCCCTGGAGGCCGCCACGATGGCACTGGATGTCGTCATGGCGGCCTCCCGGGGACCTCCGATGTCGTCGCGCGCTGGACCGGGGCCGCCTTCGTCGCCGGGGCCGCTTTGCCGGTGGGCGCTCCTCAGCCGCCGGACAGGCACTCGTTGACACGGTGGTCGAGGGTGTTCCAGGGCCGGCTGGACAGCCACGGCTGCCGGTGACGTTCGGCCGCCGCCCGCAGCCACTGCCCGTACAGGTGGTTCATCCGCACCACCCCGTGCTGTTCGCGCGGGGTCAGTGCGAGGAAACGCGGGCCGCTCGGCCGGGTCGCCAGTGTCGTCCACAGCACGTGTTCCCCGGGCTCGACCACGTAGACCACGCGGCAATCCCGGTGCGCGTACTGGTGTACGAGGCTCGGCTCTATGCCTTCCCCTTCGATGATCGTGGAGCCGCCGAGCGCGCTGAGCCGGTCGAGTTCGGCGGCCAGCGTGGCTCGGAGCCGGGCCGTCGAGGCCAGCAACGCGTCCAGGAGTTCGGCTTCCGGCCGCAGCCAGCTGTGTTCGCGGCTCGCCGTGAGGTCATGGGTGCGCAGATCGTCGACGTGAATCACCTCGCCGATACCGTGCCTGGCGGCGAAGCGCTCCGCCACGGTCGTCTTGCCGACGCTGGAGCTGCCACCGATCGCGTATACCGTCATCGGGTCGATGATCTCTGGAAACGCCGAGCGGCCTCGGCTGGGCCGGTTAAGACGAGTGTATAATGTCCTATACAGCGCCGCTCGAGGAAACCGTTGCCGCGGCGGCGAAACGGCGAACGGCAGACTGTACCCCGCACGGATCGCGAGGGTTCAGTACCGGTTGAGCTTGGCTTCGGCGGTGAGCGCGGCGTCGAGTACCGCCGCCGGGACCTTGGTTCCCATGTGGTCCTTCGCGATCCGCCCGGCGCTCGGCAGGCTGTCCCGCTCGGGCCAGGTGCCGGGCTGCCACAGCCCGGCGCGCAGGAATGCCTTGGCGCAGTGCAGGAACAGCTCGGTCACCTCGACCACGACGGCGAGCTTCGGGCGCTTGCCCTGTACCGCCATCCGGTCGAAGAACGGGGCGTCCCGCGCGATCGTCGCGATCCCGTTCACCCGGAGCGTCTCGTTCATGCCGGGCACCATGAAGAGCAGTCCGACGCGGGGGTTTTCGAGGATGTTGCGCAGGCTGTCGGCGCGCCGGTTGCCGGGACGGTCCGGGATCGCCAGTGTCCGCTCGTCGAGGACCAGCACTCCGCCCGCGGGCTCGCCGCGCGGCGAGACGTCACAGGTGCCGTCCGCGGCCGCGGTCGCCAGCAGCAGGAACGGCGAGTGCTCGATGATCGTGCGCGCGTGCTCGTCGATGCGCGCGATGTCCTTGTCCCACAAGGCTTTTCCGGGTTCCTTCAGCACTTCGCGCAGTTCCTGCTCGGTGGTGACCGGCTGAATCCCATGGTGTTCCCCCATGACTGGCACGGTATTCGCCGCGCCCCGGTCCGTCCAGCCGGTCACGGTGAGTTCGCACACAGGACCGACGGTGAGGGTGTTCCTTTCCGGGATACCCCCGGTATGGTTCGCGGGTTGAACGAGACCGCCCGAGAACGGAAAGCGAGGTGAGCGGCACATGCCGGAAGACAGTCCTGAGACGACCGGGCGCGCCGTGGACCTCGCACGTTCCCCGCGCTGAACCAACGCGGTCCGGTCGTCCCTTTCTGTCTGGCTTTGTGTGCGCACGCCAGAGGGAGACCATCATGACCACCTTCGAAATGCTGCTGCGCGTGGGAACCGGCGTCGGGCTCGGTGCCCTCATCGGGTTCGAGCGCCAGTACCGCGCCAGGATGGCCGGTCTGCGGACCAACGCGCTCGTCGCCGTCGGCGCCACCCTGTTCGTCCTGCTTTCCGCCCACGGTTTCGGCGGGCTTTCCGGCAGCGGTGACGCCGACCCCACGCGGGTCGCCGCGCAGATCGTGTCCGGTATCGGGTTCCTCGGCGCCGGCGTGATCCTGCGCGACGGGCTCAACGTGCGCGGGCTGAACACCGCGGCGACCCTGTGGTGCTCCGCCGCCGTCGGGTCGCTCGCCGGGTCCGGGCTGTACGGCATCGCCGCGGCGGGCACCGTGGTCGTCGTCGGCGTCAACGTGGTGCTGCGCGCACTGGGCAGGGTGGTCGACCGCCGCCCCGACACCGGCGACGAGGAGCCGGCCACCTACACCTTCGAGGCCGTGACCTCGGGTTCCGCCGAGGCCCACGTCCGCGCGCTGCTCGTGCAGTCGCTGACCAGGACCGACTTCCGGCTGCTGTCCGTGCTGAGCACCGACGTGGCCGAGCGCGACGCCGTCGAGGTGCGTGCCGAGCTCGTCGGCGACCAGCGCGACGACGCGCAGATGGAGTCCGCGGTCAGCAGGCTCTCGCTGGAGCCGTCGGTGACCAGCGTCCGCTGGCGCGTCCACCAGGACGCCTGAACGGAAAAGAGCGCCCCGGCGCGGAAACCGCGTCGGGGCGCTCTTTTGTGGTGGGAGCGGGAAACTACGCGCTGGTCATCTTGCGCAGCACGTACTGCAGGATGCCGCCGTTGCGGTAGTAGTCGGCCTCACCGGGGGTGTCGATGCGGACGACCGCGTCGAACTCCACCTTCGTGCCGTCCTGCTTCGCCGCGGTGACGTGCACCGTGCGCGGGGTCTCACCGTCGTTCAGCTTGGTGATGCCCGCGATGTCGAAGGTCTCCGTGCCGTCGAGCCCGAGCGACGAGGCGGACTCGCCTTCGGGGAACTGCAGCGGGATGACGCCCATGCCGATCAGGTTCGACCGGTGGATCCGCTCGAACGACTCGGTGATCACCGCGCGGACGCCCAGCAGGCGGGTGCCCTTCGCGGCCCAGTCGCGCGACGACCCGGAGCCGTACTCCTTGCCGCCGAGCACCACCAGCGGCGTGCCCTGCGCGGCGTAGTTCTGCGCGGCGTCGTAGATGAACGACTGCGGGGCGCCCTCCTGCGTGAAGTCGCGGGTGTAGCCGCCCTGCACGTCGTCGAGGAGCTGGTTGCGCAGGCGGATGTTCGCGAACGTGCCGCGGATCATCACCTCGTGGTTGCCGCGGCGTGAGCCGTAGGAGTTGAAGTCCTTGCGCTCGATCCCGTGGTCCAGCAGGTACTTCCCGGCAGGGGAGTCGGCCTTGATCGCACCGGCGGGGGAGATGTGGTCGGTGGTGACCGAGTCGCCGAGGCGCGCCAGCACCCGCGCGCCCGAGATGTCCTCGACGGGCGCGGGCTCGGCCTGCATGCCGTCGAAGTACGGGGGCTTGCGGACGTAGGTGGACTCCGCATCCCAGTCGAAGGTCTTGCCCTCGGGGGTGGGCAGCGACTTCCACCGCTCGCCGCCGTCGAACACGTCGGCGTAGTCCTTGGTGAACATCTCCTGCGTGATCGAGGAGTCGATGGTGTCCTGGATTTCCTTGGCGGTGGGCCAAATGTCCTTCAGGAACACGGCGTTGCCGTCGGTGTCGGTCCCGAGGGGCTGCTCCGCGAAGTCGAAGTCCATCGTGCCCGCGAGCGCGTAGGCGATCACCAGCGGCGGCGACGCGAGGTAGTTCATCTTCACGTCGGGGTTGATGCGGCCTTCGAAGTTCCGGTTGCCCGAGAGCACCGAAACCGCGGTGAGGTCGTTCTCCTGAATCGCCGCGGAGATCTCGTCCGACAGCGGGCCCGAGTTGCCGATGCACGTGGTGCAGCCGTAGCCGACCAGGTGGTAGCCGAGCTTCTCGAGGTACGGCCAGAGACCGGCCTTGTTGTAGTAGTCGGTGACGACCTGCGAGCCCGGCGCCATGGACGTCTTCACCCACGGCTTGACCGAAAGGCCCTTGTCGACGGCGTTGCGCGCGAGCAGCGCGGCGCCGAGCATGACCGACGGGTTCGAGGTGTTGGTGCACGAGGTGATCGAGGCGATCACGACGGCGCCGTGGTCGAGCACGAACTCGCCGCGGTCGGAGGTCTGCACCGTCACCGGGTTCGTCGGGCGGCCGGAGGAGCCGTTCGCCGCGGACTGGACCTCGACGGCGTCCTCGTCCTTGAACGACAGCGAAGCCGGGTCGCTCGCCGGGAAGGTCTCCTCGACGGCCTCGTCGACCTTGGTGTGCGGCACTTCTTCGCCGCCGACGTAGTCGTGCACGGACTTGCGGAACGACGACTTCGCGTCGGTCAGCTCGATGCGGTCCTGCGGGCGCTTCGGGCCGGCGATCGACGGGACCACGGTGGACAGGTCCAGCTCGATGTACTCCGAGTACGCGGGCTCGTGCGCGGCATCCGAACCAGCAGAGTGCCAGAGGCCCTGCTCCTTGGCGTAGGTCTCGACGAGCGCGAGCTGCTCGGGGGAGCGGCCGGTGAGCTTGAGGTAGCGGATGGTCTCGTCGTCGATCGGGAAGATCGCGGCGGTGGAGCCGAACTCGGGGCTCATGTTGCCGATCGTGGCGCGGTTGGCCAGCGGCACCTGCGCGACGCCGTCGCCGTAGAACTCGACGAACTTCGAGACCACGCCGTGGCGGCGCAGCATCTCGGTGATGGTGAGCACGACGTCGGTCGCGGTGACCCCGGTCGGGATCTCGCCGGTGAGCTTGAAGCCGACGACGCGCGGGATGAGCATCGAGACCGGCTGGCCGAGCATGGCGGCTTCGGCCTCGATGCCGCCGACGCCCCAGCCCAGCACGCCGAGGCCGTTGACCATCGTGGTGTGCGAGTCGGTGCCGACGCAGGAGTCGGGGTAGGCCTGCACAGTGCCAGTGCCTCCGGCGCCGGCGGGCGTGGCACGCGACATCACCGTGCGGGCCAGGTGCTCGATGTTGACCTGGTGCACGATGCCGGTGCCCGGCGGGACGACCTTGAACTCGTCGAAGGCGCCCTGGCCCCAGCGCAGGAACTGGTAGCGCTCGCGGTTGCGCTCGTACTCGATCTCGACGTTGCGCTCGAACGCGTCGGCGCGGCCGAAGACGTCGATGATGACCGAGTGGTCGATGACCAGCTCGGCGGGCGCGAGCGGGTTGACCTTGTCCGGGTCGCCGCCGAGGTCGGTGACCGCCTCGCGCATGGTCGCGAGGTCGACGACGCACGGGACGCCGGTGAAGTCCTGCATGATCACCCGCGCCGGGGTGAACTGGATTTCGACCGACGGCTCGGCCTTCGGGTCCCATCCGCCGAGCGCGCGGATGTGGTCGGCGGTGATGTTCGCGCCGTCCTCGGTCCTGAGCAGGGCCTCGAGCAGGATCTTCAGGCTGTAGGGAAGGCGCTCGGCGCCCTCGACCTTGTTCAGGCGGAACACCTCGTAGGAGTTCTCGCCCACCTTCAGCGTGTCGCGCGCGCCGAAGCTGTCCTTGCTGGCAGGTGCAGTCACGTCAAACTCCAGTGGCATGGACGGCACCGGTTGCGGTGCGTCCCGGTCAGTTCGGTGTGGTCAAGGCGGTCGTTCGGGTGTCGTTCTACCGCCGGGTAGCGAGTCTTGCGCATCGGCGCCCGGCCCGCGGATCCGGGACGCGATCGCGACCCGGACAGGTCAAACAGTACGCTTGTCCTTTTTTCGGTTCAACCCCTGAGGGCGGGCGTGTCGCGCGCCACGGGTGGACTACCTGGGGTAACCCGGTTGTGGGAATTTGGTGCATACGGTGTGTATGTGTCCGGTGTGACGCCTGGTAAACGTGTGGCAAAAGTGGCACAGTCTGGTCCGATGTGGGCGTACGCCAGCACCGCGGTGACGCCATGCGGAACAAGGGAGGTGGAGGCCGTGCCCGGACGAGGTGAACCGCGCCGCGTCACCGCGCGCAGAGCGGCCGCCGTCGGGGCTTTCGTGCTGGCCGCGGCGCTGACCGTCACCGGTACCGGCGTCGCGGTCCCGCCACCGCCGCCGAACCCGAGCGACTCCGACCTCGGCGCCAGCCGTGCCGAGGCGAACGCGCGCGCCGGCGAGGTCGGCCAGCTCACCAACCAGCTCGCGCAGGCCGAGGGCCGCCTCGCGCAGCTGCAGGACTCCGTCGAGCTCAAGATGGAGCAGGCCAACAAGGCGATGGTGGACCTGCAGTCCGCGCAGGACGCCGCGGGCCAGGCGCGCAAGGACGCCGACGCCGCGCGCAAGGAGTCCGACGCCGCGGCGGGCGAGATCGAAGCCGCGCGCCTGAACCTCGACAAGTTCATCGCCGCGAGCTACCAGCAGGGCAGCACGATCGGGTCGATCTCGGCCTACCTGGACTCCACCAACCCGAAGGACATGCTCGCCAGGGCGCAGCTGCTCAACGCCGTCGGCGGCAGCAGGTTCAACGCGCTGCAGGGCATGCAGCGCGCGCAGACGGACAAGGCGAACAAGGACGCCTCCGCGCGCAAGGCACTCGACGTGGCGGAGCAGAAGCAGGCCGCGGCCGCGGCGGCGAAGGGCAACGCCGACGCCGCGCAGGACTCCGCGGTGCGCGCGCAGGACTCGCAGGCGGCGGAGAACACCAAGCTCGAAGCCGACAAGGCCGCTGTCGAGCAGCGGCTTTACGCGGCGCAGGCGAAGGCCGGTGGCCTGCAGGGGCAGCGCCAGCGCTACCAGGACTGGGTCGCGCAGAAGGCGCGGGAAGACGAGGAGCGCGCCCGCCAGGCCGCGCTGTCCGCGGGCAGTTCCCACGGCGACGGTAACGGCAACGGCGGTGGCGGCGACCCGGGCCCGCCGCCGCGGCGGGTGAACCGGCCGTCCGGCCCGGCGGGATCGAGTGTCGAAGCGGTCATCGCGCGGGCGATGGGCCAGCTCGGCCTGCCCTACGCGTGGGGTGGTGGCAACGGGAGCGGGCCGACCAGGGGCATCCGCGACGGCGGGGTCGCCGACCGCTACGGCGACTACCGCAAGATCGGGTTCGACTGCTCCGGGCTGATGATCTACGCGTTCGCGGGCGTGCGGTCGCTGCCGCACTACAGCGGTTACCAGTACACCTCGGGCACCAGGGTGCCGCTGTCGCAGATGCGCCGCGGCGACATGCTCTTCTACGGCGGCGGTGGCGGAATCCACCACGTCGCGCTGTACCTCGGCGGCGGCCAGATGATCGAGGCGCCGCAGTCGGGATCGGTGGTCAAGGTGTCGTCGGTGCGGTACGGCGGGATCATGCCGTACGCCACTCGCTTGATCGGGTGAGCTTCGCGGGTCTCGTACTCGCAGGCGGTGCCGCGAGCCGGCTGTCCGGAGTGGACAAGCCGATGCTCGAGATCGACGGGGAACCCTTGCTGCGCAAGGCGGTCCGCGCGCTCGGCGGTGCCGAGCGGGTGATCGTCGTCGGCCCGGAGCGGCCCGGTTTCGGCGACGTCGTGTGGACGAGCGAGGAACCACCCCGCGGCGGACCGGTGGCGGCGCTGGCGGCCGGTCTCGCGCTGGTTCGCGCGCAGACCGTGGTCGTGCTCGCGGGCGACATGGCGCGGGTTGAATCGTCCACAGTGGACAAGCTGCGCGCCGCGATCGGCGCCGGTGACGGCGCCCTGCTCGTCGACGCGGACGGGTACCGGCAGTGGCTCGCCGGGGCGTGGCGGACCGCGCGCCTGCGGGACGCGCTGGCCGCCGATCCGGCCGCGAAATCGTTGCGCGCGGTGCTGAACCGCCTCGATTTCGCCGAGATCCCGGACAGCGCGGGCGAGTCCGCCGACGTCGACACACCGGAGGACTACGACCGGTTCCGCTGAACGGGACCCTTCACAGCCGTCATACCGCCGATCGGGTTGGCTACGCCGTGCGCGCGGTTGTGCTGGGGGACTAGTACGGTCGCACCGCACCGTGATCAGCCAGCGAGGAGTCTTTTCATGAGCGAGTCCGGTTACGCGGAGGGGGCGACCGGAGGGCAGACCGGCACGCCGGCCCGTGACGCCCAGCTGCTCGAACGGACCGTGTTCGAGGTCAAGCGCATCATCGTCGGCCAGGACCGGCTCGTCGAGCGGATGCTCGTCGGCCTGCTCGCGAAGGGCCACCTGCTGCTGGAAGGGGTGCCGGGGGTCGCGAAGACCCTCGCGGTCGAGACGTTCGCCCGTGTGGTCGGCGGTTCGTTCTCCCGCGTGCAGTTCACCCCCGACCTGGTGCCGGCGGACATCCTCGGCACCCGCATCTACCGCCAGGCCAACGAGCAGTTCGACGTCGAGCTCGGCCCGGTGGTGGCGAACTTCGTGCTGGCGGACGAGATCAACCGCGCGCCGGCGAAGGTGCAGTCCGCGATGCTCGAGGTGATGGCGGAGCGGCACGTGTCCATCGGCGGCAAGACGTTCCCGATGCCGGACCCGTTCCTCGTGCTCGCCACCCAGAACCCGATCGAGAACGAAGGCGTCTACCCGCTCCCCGAGGCCCAGCGCGACCGGTTCCTGTTCAAGATCGTCGTCGAGTACCCGACGGCGGAGGAGGAGCGCGAGATCGTCTACCGGATGGGCGTGCAGCCGCCGGAGCCGCACGAGGTGCTCAGCCCGGGTGAGCTGGTCCGGCTCCAGGGCGTCGCGTCGCAGGTGTTCGTGCACCACGCGCTCGTCGACTACGTAGTGCGGGTGGTGCTGGCCACCCGCACCCCGAACGAGCACGGCCTTGCCGACGTGGCGGGCTGGGTGTCCTACGGCGCTTCGCCGCGCGCGAGCCTCGGCATCATCGCCGCCGCCCGTGCGCTGGCGCTCGTCCGCGGCCGTGACTACGTGCTGCCGCAGGACGTCGTCGACGTGGTGCCCGACGTGCTGCGCCACCGGCTCGTGCTGTCCTACGACGCGCTCGCCGACGGCGTGCCGCTCGACCACATCATCACCAGGGTCCTGCAGACCGTTCCGCTGCCACAGGTCTCGGCCCGGCCGCAGGGCGGCCCGGGCCAGCAGGTCCCGGCGGGTGTGCCGGGCAGGTAGGGCCACCGAGTGACGAACGCCGAAGAAGCCGCCGGGGGCCGTCCGGCCTGGGCGCCGCCGGTACTGCGGGGCGAACGGCTCGAGGCCGGGCTCCGCACGCTCGAACTGGAGGTCCGCCGCAGGCTCGACGGCCTGTTGCAGGGCAACCACCTCGGCCTGGTGCCGGGCCCCGGCTCGGAGCCGGGGGAGGCCAGGCCGTACCAGCCGGGTGATGACGTGCGCCGGATGGACTGGGCCGTCACCGCGCGCACCACCGTGCCGCACATCAGGGAGACGGTGGCCGATCGCGAGCTGGAGACCTGGCTCGTCGCCGACCTCTCCGCGAGCCTCGACTTCGGCACCGCGCTGTGCGAGAAGCGCGATCTCGTGGTGTGCGCGGCGGCCGCGATCGCGCATCTCACCGGTGGCGGCGGCAACCGCCTCGGCGCGCTCGTCACCACCGGCGGGGAGACCGCGCGGGTACCTGCCCGCGGCGGGCTCGCGCACGCCCGCGGACTCGTCCGGAAGATCGCGCAGACGCCGAGGGCGGCCGAGGGGACCCGAGGGGATCTCGGCGCCGCCATCGAGCAGCTGCGGAGGCCGCCGCGGCGGCGCGGGCTCGCGGTGGTCATTTCGGACTTCCTCGGCGACCCGGAGTGGCAGCGGCCGCTGCGCGCGCTTTCGGCGCGGCACGACCTGATCGCGGTCGAGGTCGTCGACCCGCGCGACGTCGAACTCCCCGACGTCGGCACCGTGGTGCTGGCCGACCCGGAGACGGGGCGGCAGCGGGAGGTGCACGCGTCTCCGTTGCTGCGCAAGGAGTTCGCGGCCGCCGCGCGGGCGCACCGCGACGAGGTTGCCGCCGGGATCAGGCGGGTCGGCGCCGCCCATCTGGTGCTGCGCACCGATTCGGACTGGATCGCGGACACCGTGCGGTTCGTGGTGGCGCGCAAGAAGCGGTGGTCGGGGGCGGTTTCATGAGTCTCAGCGGATTCGCTTCGCCGTGGTGGTTCCTGCTGCTGCTGGCGGTCGCCGCGGTGGTGGTCGGCTACGTGCTCGCGCAGCGCGCGCGCCGTCGCCGCACGCTGCGGTTCAGCAATCTCGAACTGCTCGAAAAGGTGGCCCCGAAGTCGCAGGGCTGGGTGCGGCACGTGCCCGCCGCGCTGATCACGGTGTCGCTGCTGCTGCTCACCGTGGCGCTCGCGGGGCCGACCGCGGAGCAGCGGGTGCCGCGCAACCGCGCGACGGTGATGCTGGTGATCGACGTGTCGCTGTCGATGGAGGCGACCGACGTGGCGCCGAACCGGCTGAAGGCGGCGCAGGAGGCGGCGAAGTCGTTCGCGCAGGGGCTCACCCCCGGCGTCAACCTCGGCCTGATCTCGTTCGCGGGCACGGCGACCGTGCTGGTGGCGCCGACCACGGAACGGCAGAACGTGGTCAAGTCGATCGAGAACCTCAAGCTCGCGCAGTCGACCGCGACCGGCGAGGGGATCTACGCGGCGCTGCAGTCGATCGAAGGGTTCTCCTCGGTCGTCGGCGGCGCGGAAGGCCCGCCTCCCGCGCGGATCGTGCTGATGAGCGACGGGAAGCAGACGGTCCCCGACGACGAGTACGCGCCGCGCGGGTCGTACACCGCGGCGCAGGCGGCCAAGAAGGCGAACGTCCCGATTTCGAGCATCTCGTTCGGCACCTCGCACGGCTCGGTGGAGATCGAGGGCAAGGAACAGCCGGTCGAGGTCTCCGATGACACGTTGCAAGAGGTCGCGAGACTTTCCGGCGGCGAGTTCTACAAGGCCGCGTCGGCGGAAGAGCTGAAAAAGGTCTACGGCGATCTCGGGGAGCAGATCGGGTACGAGCTCAAGGACGCCGACGCGAGCAAGCCGTGGATCGTGCTGGGCACGCTGGTGCTGATGATCGCGGCCGGGTCTTCGCTCTTCTTCGGCCAGCGCCTGCCCTGACGCCGTATCGCAGGAGCTTTCCGTTCGCTGACACCGGATTTCACGATGCTTTCAGTGCCGCCGATTGGTACCACGGCCGCTTGCGCGCTGCCCTGTTGATCCGAAATGATCTTTTTGGCGCCGTACTGGCGCTGGGGAAGCACTTCACAACTGGGAGGGTCATCGCTGTGTCGACGACGAATGTGCTGAACAACCGGAGGACCCGGGTCGCCAGGATCGTGGGCGTCACCGCCTGCGCCATCGCGGCCGCCGGAATCCTCGCCACCACCGGCGGGGTCGCCTCGGCGGCGACCGCGCAGGTGTCCACCGGCGTTCAGGCCCACGGGCCGGACGGCCGTGAGGATGGCAGGGAAGACGCCGTTCCCGCTGGCCGTGAGGACGGTCGCGAGGACGGCAGGGAAGACGGCCGTGAGGACGCACTGCCGGGCATCGGTAAGGACCAGTCGGTGGACGGTACCGCCGGCCGGGACCAGTCGGTCGAGAGCATCGCCGCGCCCGGCACCGGCAAGGAACAGGGCATCACCCCCGCCAGCCGGGACTTCTGATCGCGACCGGGTGGGGGCGCGCCGCCCCCACCCGGGGCCGTCAGGTCCGGAACCCGTGCTGGCGCCAGGCTTCGTAGACCGCGATCGACGCGGCGTTGGCCAGGTTGAGCGACCGCGATCCCGGTGCCATCGGCAGCAGCAGGCGGTCGGTGACCTCCGCCGCGTGCTGCACCGCGCCGGGCAGGCCGGCCGATTCCTGCCCGAACAGCAGCACGTCGCCGGGCAGGTAGCCGACGTCGGAGTAGTGCCGGGTCGCGGTGGTGCTGAACGCGTACACATTGGACGGCAGCAGCGCCAGCCACGCGGCGTCGAGATCGGCGTGCACGGTGACCGGCGCGAGGTCGTGGTAGTCGAGCCCCGCACGCCGCAAGTGCTTGGCTTCAAGGGAAAACCCGAGCGGCTCGACGAGGTGCAGTTCGCTGCCGGTGTTCGCGGCGAGCCGGATCGCGTTCCCGCTGTTCTGCGGGATTTCCGGGCGGTGGAACAGGATTCTGAACATCAGTCCGCAGGCGCGTAGGCGACGAAGGCGTCGCGGATCCCCGCGGGCGGACGGGCGGGCTTCAGGGTGGCGGTGTCGACGAACACGTACCGGGTCTTGACCACGACGACGGTTTCGCCGTCGCGCGTCATCTCGAAGTCGACGAGCAGCGAAGTGGTGCCGACGTGCCCGACGCGGGCGGTGACGAGGAGTTCGTCGTCGAAGCGGCAGGCGGCCAGGTAGCGCAGGGTGGCCTCGGCGACCACGACGTCGGCGCCCTCTTCCCGCATCTTGTCGTACGACCCGACCGCGTTCTTGATCATCTCGAACGAGGCCATGTCCGCGTAGGCGAGGTAGTTCGCGTTGAACACGATGCCCTGGCCGTCGCATTCGTGGTAGCGGACGCGCAGCGGCATTTCGGCGATCGGCTTGCCGGTCATCGTTCCCCTTTCCCGGTTCGGCCTCACCCTAGCGGGGGTCAGCCGTGCAGCTCGCGGTAGGCGCGGGCGGCGCCGGGGTGCAGCGGTACCGCGCCGGTGCCGATCAGCGTTCGCACGTCGAGGAACTGGGTGCCGACGGCCTGCGCCGGCACCAGGTCGGCCGCCCGGTTGACCAGTACCTCGGCGACCGCGGCGGCGATGTCGTCGGGCAGGCCCGGTGCCGAGACGATCAGGTTCGCCACCCCGATCGTGGTCAGCTCCCTGACCCCGGTGTACGCCCCGGCCGGGACGCGCACGGGTTCGTAGACGGGGCCGTACCGCGCGCGCAGCGCGGGCAGCGCGCTGTCGAGGGGGATGAGCGCGAGCGGGACGGCTTTCGCGAGTTCGGCGAGCGCGGGCGTCGGCACCCCGCCGGACCAGAGCAGCGCGTCGATCCGGTGCTCCCGCAGTGCCGCGGTCGCTTCGGCGAACAGCAGCCGTTCGATCGCGACGGTGACCCCGGCGGCGGTGAGCAGCCGTTGCCCGGCGACGGCGGCCCCGGCACCGGCCGCGCCCAGTGACACGCGGCGCCCGGCGAGGTCCGCGAGGGTGGTGAGCCCGTCGTCGGCGCGGACCACCAGTTGCAGGTAGTTCTCGTAGACGCGGCCGAGCGCGCGCAGCGGAGCCGGGGCGGGGTAGGGCGGTTCGCCGAGCACCGCGGCCTGCCCGATGTCGCCGAGCGCCATGCCGAGATCGGCGGCGCCCTCGAGCACGCGCGTGACGTTCGCGACGCTGGCTTCGGTCGGCACCGCGGTGCAGCGCAGGCGCGGCTCGGCCTCGTTCACCTGTTTCGCGAGCACCTCGGCGAACGCGAGGTAGAAGCCGCCGCTTTCCCCCGCGGCGATGGTGAGCGGGCGTGCCGGTCCGCCGTAACGGGTCGCCGTGCAGCCGGTCAGCACGGCCGCGAGCCCACCGAGCCCACCGAGCAGTGCCGTTCTCCGCCGCAGGGTCATGACCGGTCCTCCCGTGCCAGCGGGAGCGTGACGAGCGCGGCGAGCCCGCGCGGATCGGCGCGCCGCAGTTCCAGCGTGCCGCCACGGGAGCCGACCTGGCGGTGCGCGATGGTCAGGCCGAGCCCGGTGCCGCGTGGTGCGCCTTCCCGCCGTGCTCGCCAGAACCGTTGCGTGGCAAGGGAAATCTCGTCGTCGGTCAAGCCGGGGCCGGTGTCGGAGACGGTCAGGGTCGCGGTGCCGTCGCCGACGGTCCACCGCACGCGGATCTCGGCGTCTTCGCCCGCGTAGGCGATGGCGTTGTCGAGGAGCACGTCCAGGATCTGCGCCAGCTCCGATTCGGGGCAGCGGACCAGCGCGGCGGGCCCGCTTTCGCCGGTGAGCCGGATCTTCGCCCGCTCTGCGGCGGGGAGCCAGGCGTCGATCCGCTCTGCGGCGACGGTTTCCAGCGCGCTCGGCTCCTCGGCGTGGTCACCGGCCGCGAGCCGGGTCGCGGTGCTGTCCGCGATCGCGAGCGTCAGCAGACCGTCCAAAAGGGACTCCAGGCGGTCCACCTCGGCGACTGCGGCGTGGTACCCGCGCTGCCCCGGCTCGCCGACGGACGGGGCGAGCGAGTCCATCCTCAGGCGCAGCGCGGCCATCGGGTTGCGAAGCTGGTGCGACGCGTCGGCGACCAGCCTGCGCTGTTGCTCCGACGCCGAGACGACGGCGTCGGACATGCGGTTGAACGCCGTGGTCAGCGAGCGCAGCTCCCGCGGCCCCGCGGTCGCGGGGAGATCGGCGTGCCTGCCTTCGCTGACCGCGCGCACGCCGCCTTCCAGTTCGTGCAGCGGCCGCAGGACCCAGCGGGCCAGCAGCACCGCGAGCACCACGAACACCATCGCGGCGAGCAGCGCGCCGGCACCGATCGCCGCCCACCAGGTCGCGACGTCGTTCGCGGCCCTGGCGACGGAGGCGCGCAGGAGCACCACCCCGGCCACCCTCGTGCCGCTGCCGACCGGGCGCGCGAACAGCACCGGCTCATGCGACCACGGCCGCAGCGGCGCCACCGCGGGGCCCGCTTCGTTGCGCAGCGCCGCTTCGACGCGGGTCGAAACATCGGACTGGGCAAGGGAAAGCCCGCCCGCCGAGGCCAGCACGCGGCGCCGCGCGTCGATGACGAGCACACTCTCGGAGTACACCTCGGCGTAGCGGCGGGCCTCGGCGGCGAGTGCGGCGGCGTCGGCGGAGTCCGACGCCTGCTGCGCGAGCACCACGAACCGGTCGACGTCGGCGTTGCGGGCGATCACGAGCTGCTGGGTGCGCTGCTCGGCGGTGGTGCCCAGCAACGGGAAGGCGAACCCGGCGACCGCGGCGAGCACCACCGTGACCAGCACGACGAGCAGCCGCGCGCGCATCTCAGCGGCCCAGCCGGTAACCGAACCCGCGCACGGTGCCGAGCAGGCCGGGCCGGTCGAGCTTCGCGCGCAGCCAGGTGAGGTGGACGTCGAGGGAACGGGACACCGCGAGGTGCGCGTCGCCCCACACCTCGTCCATGAGCTGCTGCCTGCTCACCGCGGTGCCCGGCCTGGCCGCGAGCACCGCGAGGATGGCGAACTCCTTGGCGGTCAACGTGATCTCCTCGCCCGCGGCGAACACCCGGTGCGCGGCGAGATCGATCTCCAGGTCTTCGACGTGCACCACGTCCGGCTGCGGCTCGTCGCCCGCGCCCGCCCGCCGCGCGACCGCGTCCATCCTCGCGAGCAGTTCGGCCAGCCGGACCGGTTTCGCGAGGTAGTCGTCCGCGCCGAGCCGCAGGCCGCGCACGGTGGACCGCTCGTCGTCGCGCGCGGTGAGCACCAGCACCGGGACGGCCGAGACCTGGCGGATCTTGCGGAGCACGTCGAGCCCGTCGATATCGGGCAGGCCGAGGTCGAGCAGGAGCAGGTCGGCCTCGTGGTGCCCGCCGAGCGCATCGACGCCGCGGGTGACCCGCGTGACCGCGTGCCCGCGTGCGCCGAGCGCCTCGGCCAGCGCGCCGGCGACCCCGTCGTCGTCTTCGACGAGCAGCACCCGCACGGCCGTGCCCCTTCTATTCCGCTTCGGTCTTCTTCTCGAGCTCCGAACTCTTGGAGGTTTCGCGCATTGTGCCGTAGACGATCAGCGAAACCAGGATGCAACCCGCTACGTACCAGAAGAACACCGTCTCGTGGCCTGCCTTCTTCAGCGCCTGCGCGATGAGCTCCGCGGTGCCGCCGAAGATCGCCACGGTGAGCGCGTAGGGCAGGCCGACCCCGAGCGCGCGGATCTTCGTCGGGAACAGCTCCGCCTTCACGATCGCGTTGATCGAGGTGTACCCGGTAACGATCACGAGCGCGCCGAGCATCAGCAGGAACGCGACGAACGGGTTCTTGGTGCCCGCCATCAGCGTCATGATCGGTACGGTCAGCAGCGTGCCCGCGATGCCGAAGAACATCAGCATCGGACGGCGGCCGATCCGGTCCGACAGCCTGCCCGCGACCGGCTGGAGGATCGCGAACGCGAGCAGCGCGAAGAACAGGATCCAGGTGACCGTCTTGCGCGGGATGCCGGAGGTGACCTCGAGGAACTTCTGCGAGTAGGTGGCGTAGGTGTAGAAGGCGACGGTGCCCCCGAGCGTCAGCCCGACGACGAGCGCTACCTCCTTCGGGTACTTGACCAGCGTCCGCACGGTGCCGCGCTCGCCCGCGTTCTTCCCGGTCGCGGTGCCGCCCTCGCTTTCCCGCTCGTAGCTTTCGGACTCGTCCATGCCGCGGCGCAGCCACATCACCGCGACCGCCGCGACCGCGCCGACGACGAACGCGATCCGCCAGCCCCACGAGTTCATCTGCGCCTCGCTGAGCACGTTCTGCAGGATCAGCTGCAGGCCGAGCGCGAGGAGCTGCCCGCCGACGAGCGTCACGTACTGGAAGCTGGAGTAGAACCCGCGCTTGCCCGGCGTCGCGACCTCGGACAGGTAGGTCGCCGACGTGGAGTACTCGCCGCCGACACTGAGGCCCTGCAGCAGGCGCGCCAGCACGAGCAGGATCGGCGCGGCGACCCCGATCGTCGAGTAGCCGGGCGTGACGGCGATCAGCAGCGACCCGAACGCCATCATCGACACCGAGGCGACGAGCGCGGTCCGCCTGCCGAACCGGTCCGCGAAGCGGCCGAGCAGCCAGCCGCCGAGTGGGCGCATCAGGAATCCGACGGCGAACACCGCGGCGGTGTTGAGGAACTGGGCGGTGGCGTCACCACCGGGGAAGAATGCCTTGGCGAAGTAGGTCGTGAACGCCGCGTAGGCGTACCAGTCGTACCACTCGATCAGGTTCCCGAGCGAGCCGCGCAGCACATTGCCGATCACCCGCCGCTCGCTGACGCGTGTCGCGTCCGCTGTCCCGGTTGTCATCTTCGACCTCCTGTGTCTCGGGTCACCGTGGCCATCCGGGCGCTTCGACGCAAGACGGCGGGCGGCTTCCTAACATCCGTTTAGGAAACTCGCGGTTACCTCGCGGTAGGGGCGGCGCAGGTGCGGGGGGCCGTGAGGTGACCAGATAGCCTCACCTCCGTCATCAGCGACAGCGCAGTGAGGGAGAATCGTGGGACGGTCCGTTCTGGTCACCGGCGGCAACCGAGGAATCGGGCTCGAGATCGCGAGGGGCCTCGCCGAACAGGGGCACAAGGTGGCCGTCACGCACCGGGGTTCCGGCGCGCCGGAGGGGCTGTTCGGCGTCCAGGCCGACGTCACCGACAGCGAGCAGGTGGACGCCGCGTTCAAGCAGGTCGAGGAGCACCAGGGCCCGGTCGAGGTGCTCGTGTCGAACGCGGGCATCACCGACGACACGCTCCTCATGCGGATGAGCGAGGACCAGTTCAGCCGCGTGATCGACGCGAACCTCACCGGCGCGTACCGCGTCGCCAAGCGCGCCTCGCGCGGCATGCTGAAGGCGCGCTGGGGCCGGTTCGTCTTCATCTCCTCGGTGGTCGGGCTCTCCGGCGGCGCCGGCCAGGTGAACTACGCGGCCAGCAAGGCGGGCCTGGTGGGCGTCGCGCGTTCGCTGGCGCGCGAGCTCGGCGGCCGCAACATCACCGCCAACGTGATCGCGCCGGGCTTCGTCGTCACGGACATGACCGACGCGCTGAACGAGGACCAGCGCACGAAGGCACTGGCGCAGATCCCGGCCGGCCGCTACGCGGAGCCCGCCGAGATCGCCGGCGCGGTCGCCTTCCTCGCCTCGGACCAGGCCGCCTACATCAACGGCGCGGTGCTGCCCGTCGACGGTGGCCTCGGCATGGGCCACTGACCCCCGAACACCCCCGAAACCGAACAGACTGAACGATGGAGGACCGTTGCCCGGATTGCTCGAAGGCAAGCGACTGCTGATCACCGGCATCATCACGGACGCCTCGCTCGCGTTCCACGCCGCGAAGATGGCGCAGGAGCAGGGCGCGAAGGTGGTGCTGACCGGGTTCGGCAGGATGTCGCTCGTCGAGCGGATCGCCAGGCGCCTGCCGGAGCCCGCACCGGTGCTGGAGCTGGACGTGCAGAACCAGGAGCAGCTCGACTCGCTCGCCGGCCGCGTGCGCGAGCACGTCGACGGGCTCGACGGCGTGCTGCACTCGATCGGGTTCGCGCCGCAGACCTGTCTCGGCGCGCCCTTCATGGACGCCCCCAGCGCCGACGTGTCCATCGCGGTCGACGTGTCCGCGTTCTCGTTCAAGGCGCTCGCGCAGGCGACCCTGCCGCTGATGGAAGGCGGCGGCTCGATCGTCGGCATGGACTTCGACGCGCGGGTGGCGTGGCCCGCCTACAACTGGATGGGTGTCGCGAAGGCGGCGCTGGAGTCGGTGAACCGGTACCTGGCGCGGGACCTCGGGCCCAAGGGCATCCGGGTGAACCTGGTCAGCGCGGGCCCGATGAAGACGATGGCCGCGAAGTCCATTCCCGGCTTCATGGAGCTCGAAGAGGGCTGGAACGACCGCGCGCCGCTCGGCTGGGACAGCGCGGACCCGATCCCGACCGCGAAGGCCGTGTGCGTCGCGCTGTCCGACTGGCTGCCCGCGACCACCGGATCGATGATCATGGTCGACGGCGGGGTGCACGCGCTCGGCATCTGATCTCGGAAAGCGGTGAAGGCGCCTTCCCGGCCGGGAAGGCGCCTTCACCGCTTTCAAGCGAGTATCACCACTGCTGCGGCGGTTGCCGCGGCTGCTGGTACGGGTTCTGCTGCGGCTGCGCGTAGCCGGGAGCCCCGCCCGGCGGAACCCCGAAGGAGCCGAGCTGGGTTCCTTGGGCGGTCTTCTTCCCCCACGCGCACCAGCGCCCGGTGACCGGGAGCAGGCCGAGCACCAGCGTGGCGATCGCCGGGGAAAGCACGGCGATGAGCATGCCCGCATTACGTCCCGCGCTCGCCGGGCCCGCGAGCACCGACGCGTTGTTGACGAGCGACATGAGCTGGCTGTAGACGACGACGGCCGTCACGATGCGCACGGCGCTGCCCGCCACGACGAGCCAGCGCCCGATCGGCTTGCGCAGGAACAGCAGGATCCCGCCGGGAAGCAGGGTGACGATCTCGGCCACGGACGTGATCGCCTCCAGCCAGACGACCCATTTGAAGTCGGATAGCACGTCGAGGCCGCGATCGCTCAGCGACGAGAAGTCGCCGAGGGCGCGGATCAGGCCGAAGACCGCGCCGATGCAGGCGAGGACGCCCGCGGTGATCGCGGCGCCGCCGTTGGGCGGCTTCTCGCCAAGGCTGCTGCCCCCGCCGGGGTAGGGCGGCGGTGCGGCAGGGTACTGGCCCTGCGGCGGTGGCGGAAACGTCATCGGTACCTTCTTCGTCGTTTTGCCGGGGTCGGCCGATCCAATCAGGAAGCGTACGAGCGCGGTCGTGGGGTGACCACATCGCAACCTGGTTTTCCCGGCTTGCCCCGCTCAGGGCAGGACGGCTTCGGCGACCCGCCAGCTGTCCTCGAACATCACGTACCGGGTGATGCGCCCGCGCTCGACGGTCATTTCGATGGCGAACGGCGTTTCGATCGCCTTCCCGGTCGCCCGCACCACCGAGCGCAGGTGCCCGATCGTCACCGCGTGCGGGCCGTCGACGAGCACGCGCTCGATCTCGAACAGCTCCCGGTCGAGGTGGTGCTCCAATTCCGCGAAACAGGCGCCCGCCTCGCTCGCGGTGTGGCGCTTCCCGATCCACGGCACGATCTCGGTGGCGCCGGGGATGTCCCACGCCACGTCGTCGGCGAACAGCGCGGTGACGCCGGGGAGGTCGCGTTCGGCCAGCAGGCGGTGGAACTCGGTCACCACGGCACGGGTGTCGGTCATGGGTTTTCCTTCCGGTTGCGGGGTTTCCCGGTTTCAGCTGAACACCGGTTCGGGACGCGGTGCGCCGGTGCGGTGGAGCGCGACGGCGAAGGTGAGCGCGGCGACCGTGAGCGCGCCGAGCAGAACGCTGACCCAGGCGACGCTCGGGTAGCCGAGACCGGCGCTGATGCTCAGCCCGCCGAGCCACGGACCCGCGGTGTTGCCGACGTTGAACGCCGAGGTCGTGCTGGCGCCGACGAACGTGGGCGCGTCGCCGCCCGCTTCGGCGAACGCGCGGACGTTGAGCGCGGGGTTGATCGCGAACGCGGCGAACCCGAACACGAACACCGCGGCGACCGCGACCGGGGCGGCCGGACCGGCGGAGGCGAGCACGGCCATGGCCGCGAGCGCGAGGCCGATCCCGCCGTAGAGCACCGCGAACGGCCGCGCGTCCGCGAGCTTGCCGCCCGCGGTGATCCCGGCGATGGCGCCGACGCCGAACAGCGCGAGCACCAGCGGCACGGCGCTTTCCGGCAGGCCGCTGGTCTCGACGAGCAGCGGCGCGAGGTAGCTGAACGTGGCGAACGTCATCGCCTGGGACAGCGCGATGACGCCCAGCGCGAGCCAGACCCGGCCGCGCCGGTAGAGCCGCAGCTCCGCGCGCAGGCTCGGCCGCTCGCCTTCGGGCCGGGTGTCGGGCACGAACGCGAACACCGCCACGAGCGCCGCGAACGACAGCGCCGCCACCGCCCAGAACGCGGCGCGCCAGCCGGCGTGCTGCCCGAGGAACGTCCCCGCGGGCACCCCGGCGACGTTGGCGATGGTCAGCCCGCCGACGAGCACGGCGAGCGCGCGGCCGCGGCGGTCCTTCGGCACGAGCGACACCGCGGTGGCGGCGGCCACGGCCCAGAACCCGGCGCAGGCGACCGCGCTGACCACCCGTGTCGCGAACAGCAGCGCGTAGCCGGGCGTCAGCGCGCCCACCACGTGCGCCACCCCGAAGACGCCGAGCAGCGCCATGAGCGTGACGCGGCGGGGGAGCCGGAGCGTCGCCGCGGCGAGCAGCGGCGCGCCGACCACCATGCCCGCGGCGAAGGCGGAGATCAGCAGCCCCGCGGCGGGGATGCCCACGGCGAGATCGGCGGCCATGCCGGGAAGCAGGCCGGTGATCATGAACTCGGAGGTGCCGAGCGCGAAGACGCAGAGTCCGAGCACGGCGATCGCCAAGGGCACGAGAAAGTCCTCTCATTTTAGAACACTCAGTACAAAATGTCGGCAGAGCCGTTCCGGATTTTCTCGGAGATCAGGTGCGCGGGCGCAGCGCGTCGACCGCGATTCCGGCGACGGTGCGCATTTCCGGTTCGCCCGCGCCGCGGCGGGACATGATCCGCAGCCCGCTCACCGTGGCGTGGACGAACTGCGCGAGATCGGCCGCCGCCCGGTGCCGGTCGATCGTGCCGTCCGCCTGCCCGGCGCGGATGTGACCGGTGAGCAGGGCGAGCTGTCCTTCGGTGTCGGCGCGCATCGCGGCGCCGACCGCTTCGTCGTGGTGCCCGAATTCGGCCGCGGCGTTGACCATGAGGCAGCCGCGGCCGCCGTTGGCGCGTTCCTCGGCGACGGTGCCGTCGAGCATCGCGCGAACGCGATCGAGGCCCGTTTCGGCGCTGTCGAGCAGTTCGGCCCGCGTGTGCAGTCCGATCGCCCGGTAGTGCTTCAGTGCGCGTTCGAAGAGGGCGTGCTTGCTCTTGAACGTGTTGTAGACGCTGCTGCGGCCGAGCCCGGTCGCCTCGCACAAGTCCTGTGTGGAGGTTGCCTCGTACCCGTTGTCCCAGAACGCGTTCATCGCGCTCTCGACGGCGCGCTCCTCGTCGAACTCCTTCGGCCTTGCCATGGCACGACCGTAGCACGGTTTTGGATCGTTCAGTGCAATACGTGGGGCCGGTGCCGCGTGCGCCGTGCCACAGGGGCAGGATGGTCCGGGTGAGTTACGACGCCGTGCTGTGGCTTTCGTTCGGTGGCCCCGAGGGGCCCGACGATGTGATGCCGTTCCTCGAGAACGTCACGCGGGGCAGGGGAGTCCCGCGCGAACGGCTCGAAGAGGTCGCGCAGCACTACCAGCACTTCGGCGGCGTCTCCCCGATCAACGAGCTCAACCGCACCGCGATCGCGGCGGTGGAGGAGGAGCTCCGGGCGCAGGGCCTCGGCCTTCCGGTGTACTTCGGCAACCGCAACTGGGAGCCGATGGTCGAACAGACCGTCGCCGCGATGAAGGCCGACGGTGTGCGGCGCGCGCTGGTGTTCCCGACGAGCGCCTACGGCGGCTACTCGGCGTGCCGCCAGTACGACGAAGACATCGACCGTGCCCGTGCCGCCGTCGGCGACGGTGCGCCGGAACTGGTGAAGCTGCGCCAGTTCTTCGACCACCCGCTGTTCGTCGGCGCGTTCGCCGACGGACTGCGGGCCGCGCACGAGGGGCTCGACGGCGCGCGCACGGTGTTCTGCGCGCACTCGGTCCCGGTGAGCGCCGACCGCGCCGCGGGCCCGCCCGGCGAGGGCGGATTCCGGTACTCGCACCAGATCGCCGAGGCCGCGCGCCTCGTCGCCGCCGAAGCCGGTGTCGGAACCTACGACGTGGTGTGGCAGTCGCGATCGGGCCCGCCGCAGGTGCCGTGGCTCGAACCGGACATCGTCGACCACATCGACGCGATCCACGCCGAGGGGACGCGCTCGGTCGTGGTGTGCCCGGTCGGCTTCGTGTCGGACCACCTCGAAGTGATCTGGGACCTCGACAACGAAGCGGCCGAGCGCGCCGCCGAACTCGGCATGGGTTTCGCACGGGTCGCCACGCCCGGTGCCGACCCGCGGTTCGCGGAACTGGTGGTGGAACTGGTGCGCGAGCACGTTTCCGGCGCACCGGCGCGCAAGCTTTCGGAGTTCCCCGCCGCAGGCTGCACCGTCAACGGCGCACCCTGCGCGACCGCCTGCTGCGAACCCGCCAAACGCCCCGCGACGCGCTAGGGGGTCAGGTCTCCCTGGTCGGCGAACGCGCGCGCGGCCTCGTTGACGGCGGCGCAGCGCGCGGCGCGCACGGCCTCGGTGAGCGGCCGCAGCGCCTCCGCCCGCCTGCTCACCGCGGACGCCGACAGCGCGCCGCCCGGTTCGTCGCCCTGTGCCAGCGCGAGGATCGCGCCGACCTCTTCGGCGCGCTGCAGCACCCGCAGCGAGCGGCCGGGGGTGCCGGACGGCCAGGACAGCTCGGGCCGCGCGCGCAGCCGCGCGGACAGCTCCGCCCGCACGCCGGTGCGTTCGCTGGCGACGTCGAGGGCCTGCAAGGCGCCCGCGCTGTCGCGGATGGCGTCAGTCAGCGCGTGTTCGGCCTCGCCGATCCCGCTCGACGGCGGTGGCACGGGATCGCCGCCCGCGTGCACGGTCCAGCGCACCAGCCCTTCGGCGATCGCCTGCGGCACCGCGCCGAACCCGGTGCCGGTGAACACCACCGCCTCGCCCGCGCGCACGGCCGCCTCGCCGAACGGGCCCGGCCCGCCGAGGCCGCGCACGTCGCCGGGCACCGGGAGCACCAGCACCGCGCCGGTCGCGCTCCTCGCCCGCAGCGCGGCGAGCAGGCTCGCCGGGCCCGCGGGCACGTTCCCGGTCAGCGGAAGGTCGAACGCGGCGGCGGCCGCGTCGTCGCCTGCCACGACTTCGTGATCCTCACCCCAGGCCTGCAGGGCGTCCAGCGCGTCATCGGACGCGGCCGCGCCGTGCAGCCAGGCGGAGGCCCATACCGCGAGGGTCGCACTCGAACAGCACACGGAGATCCAGAGTACGGGTCCCGGCGCGATCGCGGGACACGGGCCGCCCTGGAGCTGCTCCACGTCGACTAAGGGTTTTCGGCGCAGTAGCGTCGTAACGGTGAACTCCGTACCCGCACACCTTCCCCGCACGCTGGGGGAGCTCCGCGCGGCGGACTACCGCCCGCGCGGGGTCAAGCAAGAAATCCACGAGAACCTCCTGGCCGCGCTGCGCGCGGGACGGGACCCCTGGCCCGGCATCGTCGGGTTCTCCCGCACGGTCGTCCCGCAGCTCGAACGGGCGCTGCTCGCCGGCCACGACGTCGTGCTCCTCGGTGAGCGCGGCCAAGGCAAGACGCGCCTGCTTCGCACCCTCGCGGGCCTGCTCGACGAGTGGACGCCGGTGATCGACGGCAGCGAACTGGCCGAGCACCCGCTGGCCCCGATCACGCCCGCTTCGCTGCGCAGGGTCGCCGAACTCGGTGACGCGCTGCCCGTCGGCTGGGCGCACCGGAGCGAGCGCTACACCGAAAAGCTCGCCACCCCGGACACTTCCGTCGGCGACCTCATCGGCGACGTCGACCCGGTGAAGGTCGCCGAGGGCCGCAGCCTCGGCGACCCCGAGACCATCCACTTCGGACTCGTGCCGCGCGCGCACCGCGGCATCGTCGCGATCAACGAGCTGCCGGACCTCGCCGAGCGGATCCAGGTCGCGCTGCTGAACGTGATGGAGGAGCGCGACATCCAGGTCCGCGGCTACACCCTGCGGCTGCCGCTGGACGTGCTCATGGTCGCCACCGCGAACCCCGAGGACTACACGAACCGCGGCCGGATCATCACCCCGCTGAAGGACCGCTTCGGCGCGGAGATCCGCACGCACTACCCGCTCGACGTCGCCGCCGAGGTGGACGTCGTCCGGCAGGAGTCGGATCTCGTCGCGGAGGTCGGCGAGCCGTTGCTGGAGGTGCTGGCGCGGTTCGTGCGCAACCTGCGCGGCGCGGCCGTGATCGACCAGCGCTCCGGCGTGTCGGCCAGGTTCGCGGTCGCCGCGGCGGAAACCGTTGCGGCGGCGGCGTTGCGGCGGTCGGCGCTGACGGGGGAGGAGCCCGCGGTCGCCCGTCCGGTCGATCTCGACGCGGTGCCGTCGGTGCTGCGCGGCAAGCTCGAGTTCGAACCGGGCGAGGAGGGCCGCGAAACCGAGCACCTCGTGCACCTGCTGCGCAGGGCGATCGCCGAGACCGCGCGCGACCGGTTCGCCGGGCTGGACCTCCGGCCGCTGGTGGAGGCGGTCGCCGACGGGCACCTCGTCGCGACCGGGGAGCGCGTGCCGGGCAAGGAACTGCTCGAGTCGCTGCCGGAACTCCCCGTGCTGCACGAGGTCGCGCAGCGCGCGGGCGTGTCCTCGGACGAGCCTGCCGGGCGGATCGCCGCGGCCGTCGAACTGGCGCTGGAGTCGCTCTACCTGGCGCGGCAGCTGGCGAAGGACACCGACGACGCGACGACGGTGTACGGGCCGTGAGCTCGCTTCCCGAGGGCTATTCGTACGGGCCGTGGCACGACGGGCCGGACCCGCTCGCGGCGCCGGTCGACCTGCGCGCCGCGATGGACGAGATCGGCCAGGACGTGCTCGGCGGGGCGTCACCGCGCTCCGCGCTGGAGGAGGTGCTTCGCCGCGGCACCCCGGACACCGCGGGGCTCGACGAGCTGACGAGGCGGATCTGGCAGCGCCGGTCGGAGATCCAGCGGCGGCACAACCTCGACGGCACGCTCGCCGAGGTGCGCCGCCTGCTCGACGAGGCGCTCGAAGCCGAACGCCGCGAACTGTTCCCGGATCCGGGGGACGACGCGCGGTTCCGGGAGGCCGAGCTGGACGCGTTGCCGTCGGGCACCGCGGCCGCGGTCAGGGAACTGTCCGCGTACGAGTGGCGTTCGGGGCCGGGACGCGAAAACTACGAGCGGATCCAGGAGCTGCTCGGCAAGGAACTGCTGGAATCGCGGTTCCAGGGCATGAAGGACGCGCTCGCGAACGCCGGGCCGCAGGACGTCGAGCGGGTCAACCAGATGCTCGCCGATCTCAACGTCCTGCTCAACGCGCACGCGCAGGGCTTCGACGACGTCGGCGAGCGGTTCGCCGAGTTCATGCGGCGCCACGGCGAGTTCTTCCCCGAAAACCCGCGCACCGTCGACGAGCTGATCGACGTGCTCGCCGCGCGTTCGGCGGCGGCGCAGCGGATGCTCAACTCGATGACCCAGGAGCAGCGCGACGAGCTCGCCGCGCTGTCGCAGCAGGCGTTCGGCGATCCGAGGCTCGCCCAGCAGTTGTCCACATTGGATGAACAGCTGCGCGCGCTGCGGCCGGGCGAGGACTGGTCTTCCTCGGGGCGGTTCCGGGGGAACGACCCGCTCGGCCTCGGCGAGGGCGCGCAGGCGATGGCCGACCTGGCGGAGCTCGACGCGCTGGCGGAGCAGCTCGGCCAGTCCTATCCCGGCGCGCGGCTCGAAGACATCGACCTCGAGGCACTGGAACGGCAGCTCGGCGGCGAAGCGGGAGTGGACGCGCGGCGACTGTCCGAACTGGAACGGGAGCTGCGCGCGCAGGGCCTGTTCGAACGGGCGCCGGACGGTTCGCTTCGCTTGTCGCCCAAGGCTTTGCGGCGGCTCGGCGAGACCGCGCTGGCGGATGTGGTCGAGGCGCTGCGCGGCAAGGGCGGCGAACGCGAGACCGAGTCCGCCGGCGCGGCCGGTGAGCCGACCGGGTCGAGCAGGCCGTGGCGGTTCGGGGACATGCAGCCGTGGGAGGTGTCGCGGACGGTCCGCAACGCGGTGCTGCGCACGGCATCGGCGGGCGGCACCGCGGTACGGCTCGACGTGTCCGACGTGGAGGTCACCGAGACCGAGCACCGCTCGCGGGCCGCGGTGGCGCTGCTGGTGGACACGTCGTGGTCGATGGTCGCCGAAGGCAGGTGGCTGCCGATGAAGCGCACCGCGCTCGCGCTGCACCAGCTGATCACCACCCGGTTCCGCACCGACGCGCTCCAGCTGATCACCTTCGGCAGGCACGCGACGGGAGTCGAGCTGGCGGAGCTGGTCGGCCTCGACGGCACGTGGGAGCAGGGCACCAACGCCCATCACGCGCTGCTGCTGGCCGGGCGGCACCTGCGGCGGCACCCGGACGCGCAGCCGGTCGTGCTGATGGTGACCGACGGCGAGCCGACCGCGCACCTCGAGCCGGACGGCACCGCGCACTTCGAGTACCCGCCCTCGCCGAGGACGATCCACCGGACGGTCACCGAACTGGACCGGCTGGCCAAGCTCGGTGCCGCCTTCACCGTGTTCCGGCTCGGCGACGACCCGCGGCTCAACGCCTTCGTCGACCTGCTGGCCCGCCGCTCCGGCGGCCGGGTGGTGGCCCCCGACCTCGACGGCCTCGGCGCCGCCGTGGTCGGGGACTACCTGCGGACGCGGCGCCGCTGAGGGGTCACTGCGGTTCGCCCTCCGGCGGCAGCTGGTAGAGCGCTTCCAGCTCCACGTCGGCCACTCCCGGCACCGCGCGCAGGCTGGTGAGCGTGCTCGACCCCATCGTGCCGGTGACGGCGCCGATGGGGTCGAGCACCTGGTTCACCGTCATGCCGGCCGAGCGCAGCCCGGCGACCACCTCGGACAGGGACGCGAGGGACTCGCCCCGCACGGAAACGACGACCTTCCAGTCACGCTGCATAGCGATCCTCCTCGCGCCAAGGGAGTTCCAGGGAGTGACTCGAAGTGCTTTGCGTGGCGGTGCCGGTGGCGGAACCTCAGCCCCACCCGTCAGCCCGGCCGCCGCCCCTCACCGAGGCACCGCGTGCCACTGTGTCCCCTCCCTCCGGGATCTCCGACCCGTGAATGCCAATTCACCACCTTGGAGCTGTCCTCGCGAGGGACCACCTGGGAACCCGCAGCGGTGACGGTAGACGGCCCACTCGAGTGGCTACGCCACTTTGAAACAGTCTTCTACGGAGCCTGCACCAGCCCCGCGCCGCTGTCCACCGCGGCGAGGGTGAGCCTGCGGGCGTGCTGGCTCAGCCGCGCCCACAGTTCCCAGCCGCGCGAACCGAACTGCTGCGCGGTCAGCGCCGCGATGCCCGCGGCGTGCGGGGTGGCCATGCTGGTGCCGCTGATCGTGTTGTACCGCTTCGGCATGGGCCAGCTCGAGTAGACGTCGACGCCCGGCCCCACGAGATCGACCGCGCCGATGTCGTCGACGGTGCCGCACGAGAAGTCGGCGATCGCCCCCGCGGAGTCGATCGCGCCGATCGCCATGATCGACGGGCAGTTCGCCGGATGGCCCACCGGCGCCACGAGCCCTTCGGGGCGCTTGCTCTCGTTGCCCGCCGCGGCGACGATGAGGGTGCCGCGCTCCATCGCGCGCTGGGCGACCTGTTCGAACGTCCGCGAGTACGCCTGGCCGGCCTGGGTCGGTGCGCCAAGCGACATCGACACGACCGCGCAGCCGTTGCTGATCGCCCACGAGATCCCGGCGAGGATGCCGCCGTCCGAGCCGGAGCCTTCGTTGCTGAGCACCTTGCCCGCGTAGATCTCGGCCTCGTGGGCGATCCCGTAGCCGGGTTTCGCCTCGGGGGTGCGCGGCCCGCACGACGTGCCGATGCAGTGGGTGCCGTGCCCGTGCCCGTCCTTCGCGTCCTCGCCGTCGACGAACGAGCTGGTGACCACCTGGCGCCCGGCGAAATCGGGGTGCTCCGCGTCGAACCCGGTGTCGAGCACCGCGACGCGGACACCCGCACCGGTCGCCGCGCTGTTCGCGGCGTTGACGGCCTGCAGGCCCCAGGTGAGATCGCCGTCTTCGGCGGCGGGTATCGCCGGGTCGCCGATGGCGAAGACGGTCCGTTCCGCCTCCACGAACGAGATCGGGCCGTCGCTCGCCGCCGCGGTGTTCAGCGCGGCGAACTGGTCGTCGTCCGCGCTCACCAGCGCGACGCCGAGCTGGTGGAACAGCAACCCGTCGGCGGCGCCGAGCAGCTGCGCCGTCGAGGCGCCCGCGAGCTCGGCGGTGCTGGTCGTGCGGACGCCGGCGACGTTGGCGATCGCCTGCGCGCCCACCGCGGCCGCGTTGTGTTCAAGCAGAATCAGGTACCGGCCGGTCGTGCCCGCCGCTTCCGTCATGGCGCACCTTCTTCGCTGGAGGATTGTGGACCCTTCCAGCATCGAAGAAGCTAAGCTGCAATGTAACCGCAGTCACATTACTCTTCGATATCAGTTAACTCCGTCGGGTGACGATTAATCTCGCGCCCTTGGCGGGCACCATCGTGATGTTCCTGGCCTTCGCGCCCTCGGGACGTGGCCGGTCGGTGCCGAGCCGGAACTCCGAAAGCACCGCGCGCAACACGATCGTCGCTTCCATGAGGGAGAAGCCGGCGCCGAGGCACCGCCGCACGCCGCCGCCGAACGGGAACCAGGTCCCGGTGGCGGGGCCGCCGTCGAGGAACCGTTCCGGCCGGAACTCCTCCGGTGCGGCGTGGTGCGCTTCGTCGCCTTGGACGAGCGCGATCGACGGCATCACGGTGTGCCCGGCGGGAATCCGGTAGCCGCCGACCTCGATGTCCCGGGTGAGCCGGCGGGCCACCTCGGAGATCACCGGGTGTAGCCGCATCGCCTCCTTCACCACCGCTTCGAGGTGCTTTTCGTCCCCGGCGCCGGCGGCGCGTTCGGCCGCGGCGAGCTGGACCGGGTTGCGCACCAGCTCGTGGAAGGACCAGGCGAGCGCGGTCGCCGTCGTCTCGTGCCCGGCGAGCAGCAGCGTGACGAGCTGGTCGCGCAGCTCGGCGTCGGAGAGCTGGTCGTCCTCGGGCGGCACGGTCAGCAGGCGGGAGAGCACGTCGCCGCGGTCGGCGAGATCCGCGGCGGTGCGGCGTTCGGCGATCTCGGCGTAGATGAGCTCGTCGGCACGCCGCTGCGCTTCCGCGTTGCGCCGCCAGGGCCCGTAGCGCTGCAGCTTGGGGTTGTGCCAGCCGAAGATGTCCAGCGGCCCGATGTCGACGGTGATGCGGAGCAGCCTGCGCAGTTCGTCGAGGCGCGGGCCGTCGCTCACGCCGAAGACCACCCGGAGGATGATCTCGAGGGTCAGCGCGTTCATCCTGGCGTGCGAGGAGAACGCGTGCCGCTCCGGCCAGCGCGCCGTCTCGGCCTCGGCCAGTTCGGTCACGAGATCGCGGTAGCCGCGCAGTGCCGAGCCGTGGAAGGCGGGCATCAGCAGCTTCCTGGCGCGCAGGTGCACGTCCTCGTCGGTGAGCAGCACCGAGTGCCCGCCCATCACCGGCTTGAGGATCATGTTCCCCTCGCCGGCGTGGAAGATCGACGCCGGCCCGCCGAACACCGCCTTGATGTGCTCGATGTCGGCGAGCTGCACGACGTTGCGCTCCGGGTAGATCCGCAGCCGGACGACGTCGCCGTAGCGGCGGCGCAGGAACGGCATGAGCTTGTGCCGGTAGGTGCCGAACAGCACCGTCTGGACGGCGATCGGCCAGTTCGGGCCGGGTGCGGCGGGCGCGGCAGGCGACGGTTCGAGCGAGAGGGCGGTTCGCGGGGTTGGCGGTGCGTCGGCGGTCATCGACGGGCCTCCCTGGCCGGGGTGAGCGCGATCACGGTCTGATGCCCCGTTTATACGCGCGTGTAAACGGGTTGTCCAGGCAGCGGCGCTAGGCTGCGTGGCGTGAGCCATCGCGAAGACCTGCTGGCGGCAGCGCGGAAACTGCTGGAGGAAAAGGGGTACGCCCGCATCACCGCGCGCGACCTCGTCGCCGCGTCCGGGACGAACCTCGGGTCCATCGCGTACCACTTCGGCACCAAGGAAGGCTTGCTCAACCACGCGATCGGCGAGGTGTTCGAGGAGTGGACCGACCGGCTCGCCCAGGTCGCGATGGCCGATCCCGCGGCGCTCCCGGCCGAACGCGGCCGGATCACCTGGACGACGATGCTGGAGAGCCTGTCCAGCAGGCGCGCGCTGCTGCTGTCCTATGTGGAGGCACTGGCGCAGGCGGAGCGGACCGTCTCGCTCCGCGAGCAGTTCGCCGAGCAGTACCGGCGCTGCCGCGACCGCGTCGCGGAACTCGCGGCGCGCTC
Source organism: Amycolatopsis minnesotensis (assembly GCF_039529815.1). Lineage (NCBI taxonomy): Bacteria > Bacillati > Actinomycetota > Actinomycetes > Pseudonocardiales > Pseudonocardiaceae > Amycolatopsis > Amycolatopsis minnesotensis. The sequence continues at coordinate 126,102 of NZ_BAAANN010000029.1, forward strand.
GCTCGGCAACGGGTGGGAGCCCGGCGACCGGCGCTGCCTCGCGGTGGCGAGCTTCGTGATCGCGGTGTGCGACGGGCTGTCGGTGCAGTGGCTCCTGCACCCGGAGGACGCGCCGACCGGTGACGAGCTCAGCGAGGGGCTCGCGGCGATGTGGGCGGCGTCGTACCCGGTGTCGCACGAAGCATGATCCCACCGGGCGGGACGGCGGTGGAGTGCGCCACTTAGGCTGGGTGGCATGAAGACTTGGTCCTCGATCCCGGTGGCGAGTGTGCCGGGGACACCACGCCCGCTGCGGCTGTTCGACACCGCGAGCGGGCAGGTCCGGCCCACCGCGCCCGGCGCGACGGCGCGCATGTACGTCTGCGGCATCACGCCCTACGACGCCACGCATCTCGGCCACGCGGCCACATACCTGGCCTTCGACCTGGTGCACCGGCTCTGGCTCGACGCCGGGCACGAGGTGCACTACGTCCAGAACGTGACCGACATCGACGAGCCGCTCCTGGAGCGCGCCGAGCGCGACCAGGACGACTGGGTCGTGCTGGCGATGCGGGAGACGGCGCTGTTCCGCGAGGACATGGAAGCGCTCCGGGTGGTGCCGCCCCGCGAGTTCGTCGGCGCGGTGGAGAGCATCCCGGAGATCGTCGAGGTGATCGGCAAGCTGCTCGCCGACGGCGCGGCCTACCGGGTCGACGACGAGGAGCACCCGGACATCTACTTCGACCGGGCCGCCACCGGCCGGTTCGGCTACGAGTCCGGCTATGACGCCGGGACGATGGCCAGGTTCTTCGCCGAGCGGGGCGGTGACCCCGACCGCCCCGGCAAGCGCGACCCGCTCGACGCGCTGCTGTGGCGCAGCGCCAGGCCGGGTGAGCCGTCGTGGGAGTCCGAGCTCGGCGCGGGCAGGCCCGGTTGGCACATCGAGTGCAGCGCGATCGCGGTGAACCGGCTGGGGATGGGCTTCGACGTCCAGGGCGGTGGTTCGGACCTCGCCTTCCCGCACCACGAATACAGCGTCGCGCACGCCGAGGCGCTCACCAACGAGCACCCGTTCGCGCGCCACTACGTGCACGCCGGGATGATCGGCTACGACGGCGAGAAGATGTCGAAGTCGCGCGGCAACCTGGTGTTCGTCTCGCGGTTGCGCGCGGACGGTGTCGACCCCGGCGCGATCCGGCTCGCGCTGTTCGCGGGGCACTACCGCGAGGACCGGCCGTGGACCCCGGCACTGCTCGCCGAGGCCGAAGCGCGGCTCGCGCGCTGGCGTGCGGCCGCCGCGCGGAACGCGGGCCCGTCCGCCGAGGAAGCCATCGCGCGGCTGCGCGACCACCTCGCCGACGACCTCGACACCCCGAAGGCACTCGCCGCCGTGGACGCGTGGGCGGCCGAAGCGGTGCGCGGCGGCAGCGACGAAACCGCGCCGGCGCTCGTTCGCGACGCGGTGGACGCCCTGCTCGGCATCGCGCTGTGACCACAGTGGACGGTGGGCGAATGGCCCACCGTCCACTGTGTACTAGTTGTGAACTTCCCTTCCGCCGGCCAGTTCGAGTCGCTGGTGTGTCCATTCGCGACGGAGCCAGCGGTCGTGCGACGCGATGACCACGGCACCGGGAGCATCGCCGAGCGCGTCGAACAGCTCCTCCGCCAGCGTCAGCGAGAGGTGGTTCGTCGGCTCGTCCAGCAGCAGTACGTCCGGCGGGGTGGCGAGCAGGATCGCCAGCGCCAGCCGCCTTCGCTGGCCCACCGACAGCGACCCGACGGGGCGGCCGATGTCCCGCGAAGCGAGCAGCCCGAGCTTGCCCAGCCCCGGCGCGTCCTCGCCCGCGGCCTCGGAGTACACCCGCTGAGCCGTTTTCGCCGGGTCGGCGAACCCCACGTCCTGCTCCAGCAGAGCGATCCGGAGCCCGCCCGCGCGGTGGACGTGCCCGTCCGCCGGTTCGAGCCGTCCGGCCAGCACGGCCAGCAGCGTCGACTTCCCGGCACCGTTCCCGCCCGTCACGAGCAGCCGGCCGCCGGTCTCGACATCGAGCCGGTCGAGTGCGAGACGACCGGGAACCCGCACGTCCCGCAGGGACACCGCGAGCGTGCCCTCGCCCGGCGCGCCGGTGAGCCGACCGGAGAACGTCAACGGTGACGGCGGGCGCCGCACCTGGTCCCGTGCCAGCTCGTCGAGCCGGAGCTGGGCGTTGCGGACCCGCCGCGAGATCTGCTTCTGCACCCTCCCGGTCTTGAAGTCGTACAGCATCTTCGCGTTGTCCCGCTGGGGCCGGTTGTGCGCCACGGCGCGGGCCGTGGTGGCCACCGCGTCGCGCAGCTCCTTCAGCTCGTCCTGCTCTTCGGCATAGCGCTGCGCCCATCTCGCGCGTTCCGCGGCCTTGTGCCCGAGATAGGCGGTGTACGCGCCGCCGTAGCGGGTCGGGCCGCCGAGCGCGGGATCGATGTCCACGATGTCGGTGCACACCGCGTCGAGGAACACGCGGTCGTGCGACGACAGCACGACCACGCCGTCGAGCCCGGCGAGGTGCTGTTCGAGGAAGTCCATCCCCGCGTCGTCGAGGTGGTTGGTCGGCTCGTCGAGCAGCAGCGTCCTCGGCTTCCTGATCAGCAGCGCGGCCAGCCCGAGCCGGGAGCGCTGCCCGCCGGAGAGGGTGCCGAGCGCGCGGTCCGGCGCGACACCGGACAGGCCGAGCCCGTCGCAGACGAGCTTCGCCCTGCGGTCGGCGTCCCACAGGTCGTGCGCCTGCGCCCAGTCGAGCACCGCGCCGTACCGGTCGAGGGTCGCGCCGTCGCCGGGATCGGCCGCCATCGCCTCGGCGAGCCGGTCGAGCTCGGCGGCCATGGCACGGGTCTCGGCGAGCGCGTCGTCGAGCACGTCGGCCAGCGTGTCCGTGGCGGGGAACGGCAGCTCCTGCAGGAGGAACCCGGAATCGGGGTCCCGCGTGACGGTGCCGGCCTGCGGCGTTTCGACTCCGGCGAGCAGGCGCAGGAGCGTGGACTTCCCGATCCCGTTCTCGCCGACGAGCCCGACGCGCTGGCCGGCGGAGGCGAGGAAGTGCACCCCGTCGAAGACGACACGATCGCCGTAGGCGAACGCGAGATCGGTCGCTTGGAGGGAGAGGAAACCTGACATGGGGCAACACCGAACCTTGGTGGTGGGGGAGAACTCCCGCCGGGCGTGCTGACCGGGAGCGGGGCTCTACCGGTCGCCTCGGGCGCGGGCTGGGTCCAGGGTCAGTTCCTCATGATGCGAGAACTCTAACGCAACAGAAGTTGGATTTGCAAGGGGTTGTCCCGGGAAGTCTTGGGTACGCCCGGCCCACCACTCGTTACGGTGTAAGGGTGCCCAGCCTTTTCGCCACCAGCGACCTCCACGTCACGCACGACGGCAACGAGCCCGTCGTGGACACCATCCAGCCCGATTCGCCGGAGGACTGGCTCCTCGTGGCCGGTGACGTCGCCGAGAGGGTGAGCGCGGTCGTCTCGACGCTGGAGAAGCTGAAGAGCCGGTTCGCCGAGGTCGTCTGGGTGCCGGGCAACCACGAGCTCTGGACGACCCCGAAGGACGAGGTGCAGCTCAAGGGCCAGGCCAGGTACGACCACCTCGTGACGCGCTGCCGTGAGCTCGGCGTCCGGACCCCCGAGGACGAGTTCCCGGTGTGGGAGCACGGCGACGGCCCGATCACCATCGCGCCGCTGTTCGTGCTCTACGACTACAGCTGGCGCACCCCGCAGGCGGCCGACGTGCCGCTGTCCGACGCGCTCGCGCAGGCGAAGGAGGCGGGCGTGGTGTGCACCGACGAGTACTTCCTGCACCCCGACCCCTACCCGAGCCGCCAGGACTGGTGCGCGGACCGCCTCAAGACCAGCGAACAGCGGCTCGACGCGATCCCCGAGCACCACCGGACCGTGCTGATGTCGCACTGGCCCCTGCACCGCCACCCGACCGAGCCGCTCTACTGGCCCGAGTTCGCGATGTGGTGCGGCACCACGGAGACCGCGGACTGGCACCTGCGCTACCGCGCCGAGGTCGCCGTGTACGGGCACCTGCACATCCCGCGATCGACCACGGCCGACGGCGTGCGCTTCGAGGAGGTCTCGCTCGGCTACCCGCGTGAATGGCGCAAGCGCGCCCGCGGCGCCGTCCCCGTGCGGAAGATCTTCTGACCCTGCCGCGGGCCGACCTCGTCCCGGATCCAGTTCTCCGCCAGGTTCGCCGCATGCCCTGAAGGTGCGGCGGATTCATGCGGTGGTCGCAACATGCTCTATTTAGGACAGTAGCATGGTGAGTTTTTCTTTGGGGGTGAGCCAGTTGAGGGTTTTGCGGGGG
>NZ_BAAANN010000030.1:0-126076 GCF_039529815.1 Amycolatopsis minnesotensis
GGGCGACCGGGATGTGCGGATAGGTCAGCAGAGACGCCGCCGGCGCGGTCACGTTCGGCCCGTAACACACCGGCGCGGTCGCCTCCCGTGGCGCGTCGCGGCACTCACACGTCGGCAGCCACGACACCGCAGTCGATGCAACCGGTGTTCGGTCACCGGCGGGCGCACCTCGGGCAGATCCACCACCTGCCGACGTGTCACACCAACCTCGTCACATCGACGCAGTCCGGTACCGCACTCGCCACACGACGACGGAACATGATCAACGACCTGGTCCGGATCGTCCACCAGCGACAGGCTCGCACCCCGGCGCTCCCGGCTGCTTACTTCGTTTGCGATCAGTGAATAGTTACCATCCGGGCGAATCTTAAAACAGAGTCCAAAGTGGACCAAGTGGAAACCGTTGCGAGACAAGAAACAACGCAACCGGCGGCCAGGCCGAGCAAGCCGCCACCCTCCTACGGTCCAAAGCCATCAGTAAGCCGCCACCCAACACGACGACCGGCACCGAGACCTAACGCACCCCAGTGGTAGAACCGGGACGAACGATCATGAGCACCACCACAACCGCCCAGAGCAGATTGAACATGCCGGTCGTCATGGCGAGCTTCGAAACGGGGGACCCCGTCATCGCCCGTCGCTGCGCGGGCAGGATCGCCACTGCCAACAGTGCCGCGGCGGCGGCGGTCAGGATCATCGAGGCGATGAGCCAGAAGTCGCCGAGTGCGCCGAGATGGGCGCCCGCGCCGATGCCGAAGATCGGGACGGCGATGCCGACGACGGCGTAGCCGCGGCAGATCCGGTGCAGCAGTGCCGGGACGCCGGCGCTGCGGGTGGCCATCTCGCCCTCTTCGGTGGCCAGTTGCTTCGCGTAGCGGGGGAACAGTGACGCGGCGACGGCGATGGGTCCGACGACCAGTATCGCCGCGAGCACGTGCACGGACAGCAGCACCTCGAACATGACCCCTCCACACCGCGTTGGCTGTCTATAGGTACGCAGCCTACATATCGAGATGTAGACAGGCTACCTATGGGGTCGGTGGGAGATCAGCAGGTGAGGCGTGCGCACTCGCGGCAGGCGCGCGCCGAGCCGGCCACCATCGCGTGCGAGACGGCGGTGAACAGCCCGGCGAGCACGACCAGCGGCCAGTTCGCCGACGACGGTGACGCGGCGAGCAGCGCGATCGTGGCCACGGCCATCGCGGCGCCGGTGGACGTGCTGGTCCAGGCGACGACGCGGGGCAGTCCCGGCGGGGTCGGCAGCCAGCGGGCCAGCGTGCCGGTGGCGGCCAGCGCCGCCGCGGCGAGCACCGCGGCGATGGTCGCGGCGCCGGTCAGGTGGGCGGCGACGAGCTGGGCCACGCGCGGCACCTGTCCGTCGCCGCTGGGGCCCGCCGTCCGGATCAGGTACCAGCAGGCGAGCAGGAACGGCACGGTCAGCGCGAGGGCGCGGGAGGTGTGCCGGGTCTGCGCGATGGTCAGTTCGAGCTGGCAGCTCGCCGCGACCTCTTCGACGGTCCCGAAACCGCGCAGCGCGCGGGCGGCGGCGTGGTGACGGGGGATGCTGCCCTGTGCGGACACGGCGTCTTCGAGGCCGTCCCGGATCTCCGCGAGCATCCTGGTCCTGGCTTTCGCCGGGCCGTGCACGGCGGCGGCCAGCGCGGCGAGGTAGCCCTCGACGGGATCGGTTTCGTGCACCAGCGCGGTCATCGGGCCGTCCTCGGTGCCGGGGCGGGGTTGAGCACCGCGCTGATCGTGGCCGTGAACTCGCGCCAGGCGCCACGCTGGGTGTCGAGGCTGCGCCTGCCCGCATCCGTGAGCTGGTAGCACCGCCGTCGCCGTTCGCCGACGGACTGCCAGCTACTGGCGAGCAGCCCGAGCCGCTCCAGCCGGTTCAGTGCCGGGTAGATCGTGCCCGTCGGCAGCTCCAGTGCGCCGCCGCTGCGCTCTTCGATCGTGGAGATGACCGCGTAACCGTGCAGGGGCCCGGCTTCCAGCACGGACAGCAGCAACCCGTCGAGATGGCCTCGCACCGCATCTGCCCTCATGCGTAGGCAGGCTACCCTAGAAGCGCGTCGAGCTCGGCTCGGTTCGGTAGCGATGGGCTGGCGCCCGCCTTCGTCACGGCGAGTGCGCCGGCGGCCATGGCGAGTTCGACGGCTTCGACGGTGTCGTGCCCGGCGGCGAGCGCGGCGCCGAAGGTGCCGGTGAAGGCGTCTCCGGCGGCGGTGGTGTCGACGACCGCGACCTCGATCGGCTCGAAGAACTTGGCGCCGTGGGCATCGGCGAGTACCGCGCCCTTGTCGCCGAGTGTGATGATGGCTCGGCCGACCCCGCGGTCGAGGAACCACTTCGCGGCGCGGTGTGCGCTGTCCACATCGGACACTTCGATGCCGGTGAGCAGCGCGGCTTCGCTTTCGTTCGGGGTAACCACGTCGACCGCCGGCCAGATCCCGTCCGGTAGTTCCGCCGCGGGCGCCGGGTCGAGGACGACCGTCAGGCCGGCGCGCCGTCCCGCCTCGGCGGCGTGCGCGGTGATCTCCGGGCGTACTTCGAGCTGCAGCAGCAGTACCGACGAGACCTCTGCGAGCGCGGCGATCGCGGTGTCCACCTGCGCCTCGTCGAGTGCGGCGTTGGCGAGCGGGGTGATCACGATGTCGTTCTGGCCGTGGCGGTCCACCCGGATGTGCGCCACCCCGGTCGGCCCGGGGACCTGCCGCACCCACTGCGTCCGGACCCCGTGCCCGGCGAGCGAATCCCTGGTGAGATCCGCGAAGAGGTCTTCGCCGACGCAGCCGACCATCGAGGTCGGCGCGCCGAACCTGGCGGCGGCCACGGCCTGGTTCGCGCCCTTGCCGCCGAGCACCAGGGTGAAGTCGGTGCCGAGCACGGTCTCGCCCGGCCGGGGGAGCCGTTCGGCGAACGCGGTGACGTCCGCGGTGATGCTGCCGACGACCAGCACGTTGTCGCGTTCCACCGCGCCTCCCTCTCCGGACGGGCCTCCTGATGAGCTGAATCCGACGACAGGCTAGCGGCCTCGGCGGCTGGTGCGTTCGACTGAACATCACTGCGCGAAGTTGATCGTTCAAAGCTCCTTATCGACAAATACAGACATCCGACCTATGCTCACCAAACTGATATGTGAACCAGTTCACATACATGGACAAGGTTGGACTGGGAGGCTTCGATGCCCGCTGTTCCCCGCCCCGTTCGTTTCGCGACCCGCCTGGCCGCCGCGGCGACGGCCCTGCTCGGACTCGCCGGTGCCGTGACGGCCCCGGCGCAGGCGGCACCGGCGGCCACCGCGCTGTGGGTCGCGCCCACCGCCACCGGACGCGACTGCACACGTGCCGCACCGTGCACAATGGACGCCGCGCGCGTGCTGGCCGCGCAGCGCAGCGAGCACGGCGACGTCACGGTCTCCGTCACCGGCGGCGAGTACCGCTTGGACGCGCCGCTGCGGTTCGGACCGGCGGACTCGGGGCGCGGCGGGCACCGGATCACCTACCGGGCCGCCGACGGCGCGCGTCCCGTGTTCACCGGCGCCACCGCGGTGACCGGCTGGACCAGGCAGCCAGGGGACAAGAACGTCTGGGCGGCACCGGTTCCGCGTGGTTCCGGCGCGCGCGAGCTGTACGTCAACGGCGTCCGCGCGGTGCGCGATCGCGGGTTCGGCTGCCCGGCCAGCCAGTGCGAGACCGACCGGCGCGGCATCACCGGTGTCGATCCCGCGCTGGCGGGGTTCGCCGATCCAGCGCGGCTCCAGGTCGTCATCAACGCGCGCTGGCGGGACTTCCACTGCTCGGTTTCCGCGGTGGAGGGGACCACCGTCGTCGTCGCGCAGCCGTGCTGGGACAACGCGAACGCCCCGACGCAGACCGGCTGGCAGTCCGCGAGCCCGCGCGGGAGCGCCTACCTCGGCGTCGACTGGTTCGAGAACGCCAGGGAACTGCTCGGCACGCCGGGCCAGTTCTTCGTCGACTCCGACGAAGGGCGCGTCTACTACGTGCCGCGGCCGGGGGAGGACCTGGTCACCGCTCGGGTCGAGCTGCCGAAGGCGGAACGGTTGCTCCAGCTCACCGGGACGCTCGACGATCCCGTGCACGACCTGGCGTTCGAGGGGCTCGCGTTCACCGGCACGAACTGGCTCAACCCGTCGTCGGCGGAGGGGTACGCGGGTGCGCAGGCGGGGTACTACGTCGGCGGCCACCGCACCGGGGAGATCTCCGGCGCCGGAGAGGACTACACGCGCACCGCGGCGGCCGTCGAAGTCACCGCGGGCGCGCGGATCGGGTTCACCGGCACGACCTTCACCCACCTCGGCGGCGCCGGGGTGACCCTTTCCGGTGGCACCAAGGACAGCGTGGTCGAGAACAGCGCGTTCACCGACATCTCGGGCGGGGCCGTCTTCGTCGGCGACATCCAGCACGCGCCCGCCGATCCTCGCGCGAAGGCGAGCGGGAACGTGGTGCGCGGCAACGAGATCACCCGGATCGGGCAGGAGTTCCGCGACGCCGTCGGGATCGCGGGCGGGTACCACAACGGGCTCACGATCGAAGGGAATTCGCTGTCCGACCTGCCCTACACCGGGATTTCGGTGGGCTGGGGCTGGAACTTCGCCGGCGCCGGTGACACCCAGCGCGACATCCTGGTGCGCCGCAACAAGATCAGCGGGTTCATGCGGCAGCTCCACGACGGCGGCGCGATCTACACGCAGGCGCAGTCACCGGGGTCGCGCGTGGAGGAGAACGACATCGAGTTCGCCGACGGAGTGAGCGCCAACGGGATCTACTGCGACGAGCGGAGCGGGGCCTACACCGTGCAGCGCAACGTGGTGCGGAACGCGACCGCGAAGGGGATCAACTGGTTCTCCTCGTGGGCGTCCTGGAGCAGGCACCTGATCGTGCAGGACAACTGGACCGACCAGAACGAGGCGAAACCGCACAACGGCGGCGCGTCGAACGTGTTCCAGCGCAACCAGGTCGGCCTCACGGACTTTCCCGCGGCGGCAAGGGAAGTGACCGCCAACGCGGGCGCGCACCGCCCACCCGAAGACCGGCGAGCCCGGTTCACCGCGCCGGCACCGGGCACCTTGCGGGGCACGCAACGGATCGACGTGGCCGCGCCACCGGACACCCGCAGCGTGCAGTACACAATGGATGGTGTCGCCTTCGCCGAGGTGACGCGGCACTACGCGGACGGCATCGGGAAGCAGCCGAGCTGGCGGACGGTCACCGACGCGGGCTGGTTCGCGCCGGGACGCCACGTGCTGCGCGCCGACGCGATCACGGCACAGGGCGTGGTGAGCACCTCGATCGCCGTGGTCACCGAGCGGCCGCCGGGCAAACCCGGGGTCACCGATCTCGACGGCGGCTGGGCGTTCGCGACCGCCGCCGCCCTCCCCGCGGGCGCGCTCGACGGTGACGCCCCGGCGGCCGTCCAGTCCGGGTTCCGCGATCCCGCGCTGCGCGAGGTACTGGTGCCGGATTCCTACGGTGCCGTGCGCGAGGCGTGGAATTCCCCTGACGGCGGCAAAGTCCTCTACCGGCGCGACCTCCACCACGACGGCTTCGGACCGGCGACGCTGACCTTCGACGCGTGCTCCTTCGCCTGCACGTACTGGGTGAACGGGCGGAAGGCGGGCGAGTCCGTCGGCGGGCACCTGCCGGTTTCACTGGCGGTCGGATCGTTGCTGCGGCAGGGCAGCAACGTGCTCGCCGTGGTCGCCGACAACACCGCCGCGCTGGTGCGGTCCTACGGGCTGAACACGAACCTGTACTGGAACTGGGGCGGGCTCACCCAGGGCGCGCGGCTGACCAGGACCGCGCCGCTGGCGGTCACCGGGATCACCGCGGACGGCGCCGCCGACGGGTCGCTGACCCTGCGCGCCGACACCGTGAACGCGCTCGGGCTGCCCCTGCCGGTCTTCGCGGCCGTCACGGTGACCGGCCCCGACGGCAGGACGGTGCTCAGCCGCACCGCCGTGTTCCGCGCGCCCGCGAACGGCGGGGTCAGCGATCCGGTGCGGTTCTCCGTGCCGTCGCCACGCCTGTGGTCACCGGAGGATCCGGCGCTCTACACCGTCACGATCTCCCCGCCGCTCGGTACGGCGCTCACCACGCGCACCGGGTTCCGCACGGTCACCGTGCGCGGCGCCGACGTGGTGCTGAACGGCACCCCGGTGACGAACCTGCGCGGGTTCAACCGGCACGCCGACTCACCCGGGCTCGGCCGCACGCAGCCGGACGGGTTCGCGCGCGAAGAGCTGAAAACCATGCGGGACCGCGGTTTCACGCTGATGCGCCCGGCGCACTACCCGACGACGCCCGGTGAACTGGCGGCGGCGGACGAGCTGGGCATCCTCGTCATGGAGGAGGTCCCGGTGACGCAGGCGAACGCCGCGCAGCTCGCGAGCGCGAAGACGCGGGACTACGCGAAAACGATGCTGCGCAGGCAGATCGACCGCGATCGCGGGCACGCCTCGGTGGTGTTCTGGTCGGTGGGCAACGAAAACGCCACCAACACCGACGCCGGTGCCGAGTACGTCCGCGCCCTCGTCGGCTACGGGAAGCAGCTCGATCCCAGTCGCTTGTTCACCCACGTGACGGCCTGGCTCACCGAAGACAAGGCGTACGGCTCGGACGATTTCGTCGCATCGAACCAGTACGCGGGCTGGTACTACGGGAAGTCCGAGGACATCGGCCGGGACATGGACGCGGTGCAGCGCGCCGCCGGGGACAAGCCGATCGTGCTGTCCGAGTACGGCGCCGACGCGGCGGCGGGGCTCGACCTCCCCGGGAAGGGCGGCGAGTACTACCAGGCCGCGCTCATCGACACCTACAACCGCCTCCTCGAACGGCGCCCGCACACGCTCGGGCAGATGATCTGGACGTCCACCGAGTTCGCGCTCACGCCGGCGGGCGCGTCCGGCGACACCTACGCCGTTCCCGGCTACCACACGAAAGGCCTGATCAGCTACGACCGCACGCAGCGCAAACTCGGCTGGCGGGTGATCACGTCGCCGGTGCGCCTGGCACCGCTAGCGGCGATCCCGGTGCCGGGGGAGGTCGTGGTCCGGATCGACAGCGTCGACGGCCGCGCGTCGAGCGGGACGCTCCGGCTGGACGGCGACGACCGGCTGCGCGCCGATCCCGTCGCCTTCAGCGTCCCCGCGGGCGGTTCGGCAACGCTGGCACTGCGGGTGCGCCGCGACCCCGGCGGGCACACCCCTGGCCGCGCCATGGTCAGGGCGGTCGTCGACGACCAGACGGAAGCGCTGCCGCAACCGCTGGATGTGCGGGGCTGAGCCGGTCCCCGGGTGGAGGGATTTCTCCACCCGGGGATACGGCGCTCGCCGCAAGACGGGAACCGGCCGGATTCCTAACCTCGAAAGCGTCAAAAGTCGAGGTAGGCGGAGGCGACACCATGAGCGGGCCGGTCCAGATAGTCCTGATCATCGCGGCGATCGGGTATGTCCTGTTGCGACGGTTCACGGGTGAGCCGGCGGAGGCGAAGCGCATGCTGGTCCTGCCCGCCGTGCTGACCGTGATCGGGCTCACCAACCTCGACGGGGTCACCGGGACCGCGCTGCTCTTCCTGGTGGTGACCGCGCTGCTCAGCATCGGCCTCGGCGCGCTGCGCGGCGCGAGCGTCAGGGTGTACCGCCAGGACGGCGTGGTGTTCATGCGCTACACCTGGGTCACCCTCGTGCTGTGGGTGCTCAACGTGGCGGTGAAGTTCGGTGCCACCCTGCTGCTCGGTGTGTTCGACAAGGGGGCGGCGTCCGCGCTCGGCAACACCACGATGCTGACCATCGGGCTGGGCATGCTGGTGGAGGGTGTCGTCGCGCTGGCGAAGGCGCTGCGCGGCGGGCACCAGGTGATCTGGGAGAAGGGCAAGGACGGCGCGCCGAACCGGACCTCGCCGCTCCTGGACGGCCTGCGGGACCGCATCGCGAACCGCTGACTACGGTAGGTATCGACCGTGGCTGAACGGGAGCGTGCGATGGCGGAGCGGAAACGACTCACCGACGAACCGGTGCTCCCGTTGGCACTGGCCGCCACCTTTCTGGTGGTGACGGTGGTGCAGTACTTCTCCGCCGATCTCGTCGTGCCGTGGCTGGCGATCGCGCTGCTCGTCGTGGCGTCGCCTCTCGCAGTGGTGTCCTTCTTCCCGTGGGACGGCTTCCCCCGGTGGCTGCGGATCACCCTCGCCGCCGGGTACTCGATGTCCACCGCGGTGCTGCTCCCGATCGCGCAAACGACCATCGCCCCGGGGCTCGCCTTCGTGGCTTCGATGGTCGCCGGGAAGCGGCTCGACCGGCGCACGGCGATCACGGTCGCCGCACTCGGCGGGGTCACCGCGGCGATCGCCGTCTGGATCGTCGGCCGGCTGCACCCGACGCCGAACACCTGGTCGTGGTGGGCGGCGCTGTCGGTCGCCGCACCCGCCTACGCCGGGATCTCCCAGCGGGAGCGGGCGGAGGCGCTGCACAACGCCAAGCGCGCCGCGGCCGAGGCGGAACGGGCGGGACGGTCCGAAGCGCGCGAAGCGGCGCTGGTGGAGCGGAGCCGGATCGCCCGCGAGATCCACGACGTGCTCGGCCATTCCCTCTCCGGTATCGCGATGCAGCTCGACATGGCGGACGCGTTGCAGGGCAAGGGAAGAACCGGCGAAGCGAACCGCGCGATCCGCCGCGCGCGGGCGCTCGCGGTGGACAGCATCACCGAAACCCGGCACGCCGTGCACGCGCTGCGCGAGGACACGCTGCCGCTGGAGAAGACGCTCGAACTGATGGCCGCGAGCGAGTCCGCCGCGTTCGAGGTGACCGGGGAGCCGGGCCCGGTGCCGACCGAAACCGCGCACGCCGTGATCCGCGCGGCGCAGGAGGCGCTGACCAACGCCGCCAAGTACGCTCCGGGATCGGACCGCTCGATCACGCTCGGCTTCACCGGAGGAACGGTGTCGCTCACGGTCGTCAACGGGTCCGGCGGCCCGCCTGCCGGAACCGGGGGCGGGATGGGCCTGGTCGGGATGCGCGAACGGGTCGCGCTGCTGGGCGGGTCGCTGCGGGCCGGGCCGGCCGGCGACGGTTGGCGGGTGGACGTGGAGGTGCCCCGATGACATCACTGGTGGTCGTCGACGATCAGGCGTCCATCCGCGAAGCGCTCGCGGTGATGCTCGACCTCGCCGACGGGATCGACGTGCTCGGCACCGCCACCAACGGCGAAGAAGCCATCGCCTTGGTCGCCGAACGGGAACCCGACGTGGTGCTGATGGACCTGAACATGCCGGTACTGGGCGGGGTCGAGGCCACCGAACGCATCCGCGCGGCCCATCCCGGCGTGCGGGTCCTCGTGCTGACCACGTTCGACGACGACGAGTCGATCCTCGCGGCGCTGCGCGCGGGCGCGAGCGGCTACCTCACGAAGGAAGCGGACCGCGCCAAGATCGAGCAGGCCGTTCGCGCCGCGGGCTCCGGCCAATCCGTGCTCGCGCCCGAAGTGCAGCAGCGCCTGCTCGCGCTGGCGACGCGCGAGCCGCGCCGCCCCGTCGAGGACTCCGTCAACTTCACCGCGAGGGAGCGGGAAATCCTCGGTCTCATCGGGGAGGGCCTGCGCAATCCCGAGATCGCCGCGCGGCTCGTGATCAGCGAGGCGACGGTGAAGACGCATATCAACAACCTGTTCGCCAAGGCGGGTTTCCACTCCAGGGCGGACGCCGTCCGGTACGCGCTCAACACCGCTTCGTAAATCCGCTCGGCACCGGGCGGTGAATTCACTAGCCTGCCGATGTGGACGTCGTGCCGTTGCTGTGGTTGTACGGTCCGCCCGGGGTGGGGAAGACGTCGGTGGCATGGGAGGTCTTCCGTTCGCTGTCCGCATCCGGCGTACGGGCCGCGGTGCTCGACACCGACCAGATCGGGCTGTGCCTGCCGACCCCGGCGCTGGCCGGTGACCACGGGGTGAAGGCGCGGAACCTCGCCGGGATGTGGCCGAACTACGCCGGTGTGGCCGACTGCCTGATCGTCTGCGGGATGCTGGATTCGGCCGAAACGGCCCGCGCGTACGCCTCCTTGCTCCCCGGCGCCGACGTGACGCTGTGCCGGTTGACCGCGGGGGAGGACGAACTGCGGAAGCGGTTCCTCGGCCGCGGCTGGCTCCCGCACCTGGTGGACGCCGCGGTGGAGGTGCCGGCGGAACTGGACCGCACCGGTTTCGCGGATGTGCTCGTCGGCACGGACGGCCGATCCGTGCCCGAAGTGGCGCGCTTGGTCCGCGAGCCGGTCACCGTGCCCCGGCGCCACCTGATGTCCACTGTGGACCCCGTTCCCGAACCCGGGTCCGTGTCCGTGCTGTGGGTGACCGGGCCGCGCGGAGTGGGCAAATCGTCCGTCGGCTGGGACGTGTTCGCCAGGGCCGCCGGTGCTGGCACGACCGTGGCCTATGTGGACCTCGACCAGATCGGCTTCGTACGGCCGGAATCCACCCACCGGCTGAAGGCGCACAACCTCGCCGCGCTGTGGCGGACCTTCTACGCCGAGGGCGCCGAATACCTCGTGCTGGTCGGTGCTGTCGACGATCCCGAATCACTGGAACGGTATGTGCGGGCGATTCCGGGCGGGAGGTTCACCGTGTGCCGCTTGCGCGCCGGGATGGCCGAGCTGACCGAGCGGATACTGGCGCGCGGGCGAGGGGAAGGCCCGCCGATCCCCGGTGACGACCTTGCCGGTGCGCCGGAGGACGAACTCCGTTACCTCGCAAGGGAAACCTCGCTCGCCGACGAAAAGGTGACGGTACCGGCCGACCTGGTCGCCGACACGGACGGCCGGACCGTCGAGGAGATCGCCACCCCGTTGTACGAGCGCCTCAGCGCAGGTGCGCTTCCGTCCACTCGGCGAAACCGGTGAGCGGGATGCCGAGTGCGCGCGCGTCCTCGGGACGTGCGGGCTGGCTGAACTCGTTCAGCCCGTCGTGGCCGAAGTCCGGTGCCCCGGCGGCGATCGCTTCCGCCGCGGTCATGACCGGGGCGGTCAGCTCGGTGCCGTAGGTGTTCGACAGGATCTTCGCGATCTCGGTCATCGTCAGCCGCTCGCCCGCCAGTTCCAGTTCGACGGCGTGGAAGCGCGCCGGGCCGGCGAAGGCCGCGGCCGCCGCGGCACCGATGTCGGCGACCGCGACGAGCGCCAGTTCGGTACCGGGCTTGATGACGGTCACCAGCCCGCCTTCGGGCCCGTTCGGGAGCACGAACGAGGGCGGGAGGAAGTTCTCCATGAAGAACCCCGGCTTCAGCAGCGTCCAGTGCGGGAAGCCCGCTTCGCGGACGCGGTCCTGGATCGCGGCCTTGGTTTCCATGGAGTGCCACATCGTGGTCGTCTTGTCGGTGAGGACCGTCCGGTGCTGCCCGGCGCCGGAAACCGAGGTGTGCACGAACTGGGCCACCCCCGCGTCGCGCGCGGCGTCGATCAGGGTGCGCGCCTGTACCCATTCGTCGTCGCCCCGCTCGTCGGTCAGATCGGGCATCTGGATCGAAAACACCGCCCGCGCGCCCTCGGCGGCGCGCAGCACGGAGTCGCGGTCGCGGAGGTTCCCGGTGACCAGTTCGGCGCCGAGCGCGGCGACGGCGCGGGCACGGTCGGTGTCCGGGTTGCGGACCAGCGCTCGGACGCTGAAACCGGCGTCGAGCAGGGCGCGCGCGGTGGCGCCGCCCTGCTTTCCGGTGACGCCGGTGACCAAGACGGGGGACATGAGTGCTCCTCGGAGTGTTGTCGCCGCTAAATGGCGGGGCCCGCCACTTAGTCCTCCGCTACTATATGGAGGGCCCCGCCACTTAGCAAACCCGGAGGTGACGCCGTGGCCGCACAGCGCGCCGACGCGAGGCAGAACTACGCGCGCATCCTCGCCGTGGCCGAGGACGAGGTCGCCGCGCACGGCGCCGGCGCCTCGCTGGAGCAGATCGCGCGCACGGCCGGCGTCGGCTCGGCCACCGTGCGACGGCACTTCCCCGGCAGGCGCGCGATGCTGGAGGCGGTCTTCGCCAACCGGATCGAGGCGTTGTGCGAGCGGGGCCGCGAACTGGCCGGCGCGGCCGATCCACGCGCCGCGTTCCTGGAATGGCTGGGTGCCCTCACCGCCTACGCCGCCTCCGCGCGCGGATTCGCCACCGTGCTGGCGCAGGAGGACGTGGACTACGCCGAGCACGCGAAAGCCTGCTCGGTAAAGCTTTCCGACTCGGGCGAACCATTGCTGCGCCGCGCCGCGCGGGCCGGGGCGGTGACGCCGGGCGTGACCGTGGCGGATCTGGTCACACTGGTCGCGGGCATCGTGCTGGCCACGGAGGGCCACGCCGATCCGGTCGCCGAAGCGGACCGGCTGCTGCGCTTGGTGGTGGCGGGGATCAGCCCGTAGCGAGGTCCGCCACCGCGGTGCGCGCCGCCGCGAGCGACTTCGCCGCCCTGTCCTGGAAACCGGCCAGCGCCGGGATGTCGTCCGCCCTGGTGAATTCGGCCTCCACAATGGACGAGTTCACTTCGGACACGCCGAGCCTGCCGAACTGCGCTCGCAGGTAAGGGGTTTGGAAGTCGCACCCGTGGCGAGGGGTACCGGGACCGTAGCCACCGCCCCGCGCGAGGACCAGTACCAGCTTGGTGTCCCGCAGCAGGCTGAGGCCGCTGCCGGGATCGGTGAACGCCCCGGGGAAGCTCACGCGGTCGATCCACGCCTTCAGCGAAGCGGGCACCGAGAAGTTGTACATCGGGACGCCGAGCAGGATCGTCCGCGCGGCAAGCACTTCCTCGATCAGGGGCAGCGTCCGCGCCCATTCCCGGTCCTCCGCCTCGGTTTCGACCAGCGCGGCCACCTTGTCCAGCGGGAGCACGCCGTGGCGTTCCACCCGCCGCCCGAGCGTGGTGTAGGCGGCGGTCACCAGCGGGACGGGCTCGGCCGCCACGTCCCGGTAGGTGTACGCCGTGCCGCGCCACGCTTCCGCGAAGGACGCGGTGAGCTGCCTCGTCACCGAATCGCGGAAGGCGTCGGCGCTGGAGTCGAGGTGCAGCAACGACTCGGCTACGCTGTCGATCATTCGGTTCTTCCCCTTCGCTCGTGTTTCCTGTGCCCTCATGAAACTGACGGAGCGTGCCGAGGAAAGGTGACCGATGGCGGAGCACGATGAGCTGGCCGCGCGGTTCGAAACGCATCGCGCGCAGCTGAGGGCGGTCGCGTACCGGATGCTCGGCTCGCTCGGCGAGGCGGACGACGCGGTGCAGGAGGCATGGCTGCGGCTCGGCCGCACCGACGTGCGCGAGGTCGAGAGCATGGCGGCGTGGCTGCGCACGGTCGTTTCCCGCGTGTGCCTCGACATGCTGCGCTCGCGCAAGTCGCGGCGCGAAGACCTCGGCGGGAACCTGCCCGACGAGTTCGCGGGCGGCCCCGGTCCCGAGGAGGAGATCCTGCTGGCGGATTCGGTCGGCCGCGCGCTGCTCGTGGTGCTGGACACCCTCGGCCCCGACGAGCGGGTCGCCTTCGTCCTGCACGACCTGTTCGCGGTGCCGTTCGACCGGATCGCGCCGATCGTGGACCGCTCGCCGGTCACCACGAAGAAGCTCGCCAGCCGCGCCCGTCAACGGGTTCGCGGCACTTCCCCGGTCCCCGATGCCGACCTGGCCCGGCACCGGCTCGTGATCGACGCCTTCCTCGCCGCCTCGCGCGGCGGCGACCTCACCGCCCTGCTCGAAGTGCTGGCCCCCGACGTCGTCCGCAGGGCCGATCCCGCCGCCCTGCCCCCTGGCCGCTCGACCGTGGCGCGCGGCGCCCGTGTCGTGGCGAAGGAGACGGTCGGCTTCGGCCGCCGGTCCCGCTTCGCCGAAACCGCGCTCGTCGACGGCTCCGTCGGAGTCGTGGTGGCGCCTCGCGGGCGGCTCGTGCTGGCCATCACCGTCACGGTCGAAGGGGACCGGATCACCTCGTACGAAGTCATCGCGGACCCCGATCGCCTGCGACAGCTCGACATCGCGGTCCTGTAGGCCGCACGACATCCCGCATGCCCTGAAGGTGCCCTTGAGGGAATCTGATACCGCGAAGGCCGCCTTCAGGGCATGGGCGTCGCCGTGCCGTGCGCTGGGAGGGGCGAGATTGGGGCGCCAGACTCCCCGAAGGTGCCCTTCAGGGACCAGGCCGCCAGGGTGGAACGGTCAGCTACGGCGGCGTAGGCGGACGGCTTCGGCGAGGTCGCGCAGGGAGTCGATGGTGGCGTCCCAGCCGAGGCAGGCGTCGGTGATGCTGCGGCCGAACACGTGGGGGCGGGCGTCGGCGTCCTGGCGGCCGGGGACGAGGAAGCTTTCCAGCATGATGCCGCGGATGGCGTGCCCGCCGTCGGCGATCTGGGTGGCGATCTCGCCCGCGACGACGGCTTGGCGCGCTTCGTCCTTGCCGCTGTTGCCGTGGCTGGCGTCGATCACGACGCGTTCCGGCAGGCCGCGGGCGCGCAGCAGCTCGGTGGTGGCGAGCACGTCGGCGGCGGAGTAGTTCGGGCCGCCGCCACCGCGCAGCACCACGTGGCAGTGCGGGTTGCCGCTCGTGCGGACGATCGCGAGCGAACCGGCGGCGTCCGCGCCGAGGTACCCGTGGGGTGCCGCGGCGGCACGCACCGCGTCGGCGGCGACGGCGATCGAGCCGGTGCTCCCGTTCTTCATGCCGACCGGCATGGTCAGCCCGCTCGCGAGCTGCCGGTGCACCTGGCTTTCCGCGGTGCGCGCGCCGATCGCGGCCCAGGACACCAGGTCGCCGAGGTAGTCGGGGGTCAGCGGGCTCAGCCATTCGGTGCCCACCGGCAGCCCGAGTTCGCTGATCTCCAGCATCAGCGCCCGCGCGGCGCGGAGGCCGTCGCCGACGGCGAAGCTCCCGTCACGGCGCGGATCGGTGAGCAGGCCGGGCCAGCCGACGGCGGTGCGCGGCTTCTCGAAGTACGCGCGCATGACGATCAGCAGGTCGCCTGCCAGTTCGTCGGCGAGCACGCGCAGCGCCTTCGCGTAGGTCAGCGCGGCGTCGACGTCGTGCACCGAGCACGGGCCGACGACGACGAGCAGGCGGTCGTCGATCCCGTCGAGCACCTGGCACGAACTCACCCTTGCCGCCCGCACCGTCCTCGCCGCGGTGGGCGAGCACGGTAGCTGGGCCGCGAGCTGGGCAGGGGTCAGCACGGGCGCGGTGCTGACCGCCCCGCCGACGGACGGCGCGGTGATCTCCTCTGCGGTGGCCGTGAGTGTCATCGGTGCCCCATTTCTGTGCTGGTGAGAGCTGCTGCGGTGGCGTGAAGGGCAGGCATGGCCGCGAAAACGGCCGCGCAGGCCGTGGCGGCGGGGCGCAGTTCGGTGCCGAGCGCGTCGCGTGCGCCGGCCAGCTCCACTTCGAACCCGGCGCGGTCGCCGGTTTCGACGAGGTGGCTCAGCCGCGCCGCGCCGCCGCGCAGTGCGGCGCGCGCGGCGGCGGCGTCCGGGTTGTCGGCCTGGATTTCCCAGTACACCTCGGGTTCCCCGGACGAGATCCGGGCGAGCAGGCCCAGCAGGGTGGCGCACGGCGGTGGTGCCAGCGCCGTCAGCGCCGCGATGTCGACGTCGAGTTCGGCGAGGCCGATGCCGAAGGCCAGTACCGCCGCGTGGGTGAGCGCCTGCGCGGTCGCGGTGAGGCGGTCGTGGGCGGCCGCGGTCACCGGAACCAGCTTGGCGCCGGCGAACACTTCGAGGAACGCGTCCACCGAAGGGCCGCCGCGATGGGTCACGACGGCGACCGGTCGTCCCGCGATCGCGAGGTCGGGGGCGAACATCGGGTTGACGCCGAGCGCGGGCCCGCCGGGCCGGTGCGCGGCGATGGCCGCGGAAACCGGGCCCTTCACCGAAAGCGTTTCGACGAGCAGCGCGTCGGGCCGCAGCAGCGGGGCCAGCACGGGCAGCGCCGCGACGGCGACGTCGCCGGGCACGGCGAGCACCACCGCGTCGGCCGCGGCGAGTTCGTCCGCGAGCGCGGGCGCGGGGTCGAGGATGTCCGACGAGACGGCGGGGTCGGCGATCGTGACCGCGGCGCCCGCGTCGCGGAGCAGTGCGGTGAGCATGCCGCCCACCGCGCCCGCCCCGCCCGCCACCACGCAGCGCGAACTCATGTCGGCACCTTGTCGGGTGCCGCCTGCGCCGCGGCGTGGTCCATCGCGCTCACCATGGCGCGCGACTTCACCAGCGTCTCCTCGAACTCGTCCTCCGGGTCGGACAGCGCCACGATCGCCCCGCCGACCCCGAACGTGGTGCCCTGTTCGTCGGTGACGATGGTGCGGATGATGATGCTGAGATCGCTGGCCCCGCTGAGCGCGAACCAGCCGAGCGCGCCGGAGTACGGGCCGCGCGGGCCCTCTTCGAGCCGGTCGATGATCTCCATCGTCCGCAGCTTCGGCGCGCCGGTCATCGACCCGCCGGGGAACGCGGCGCGCACGCAGTCCACAGTGGACGCGTCCGGTCTCAGCACGCCGCGGATGGTCGAGACGAGCTGGTGCACCTGCGCGTAGGTCTCGACGTCGAACAGCTTCGGCACGTGCACCGAACCGACCTCGCAGACCCGGTTCATGTCGTTGCGCACCAGGTCGACGATCATCAGGTTCTCGGCGCGGTCCTTCTCGTGCGTCGCGAGATCCTGCTTGAGCCGTTCGTCCTCCTCGGCGTCCCGCCCGCGCGGCCGGGTGCCCTTGATCGGCTTCGACTCGACGACCCGGTCGGTGCCGACGGTGAGGAACCGCTCCGGCGAACTCGACAGCACGGCGACGTCGCCGAAGGACAGCAGCGCCCCGTAGGGCACCGGGCTGATCCGGCGCAGCGCGATGTAGGTGCCGAGCACGTCCTCGACGCGCGCGGTGTGCGCGATGTTGGTCAGGCACACCTCGTAGGTCTCGCCGTCGGCGATTTCGTCGAGGCAGACCTGGATCCGCTTGAGGTAGCTGTCGTGGTCGTGCCGCAGGGTGACCGCGGCGAGCACGTCCGGCTTGCCGACCGCGAGCGGGCCGGTCGAGGGCACCGCGCGCGGCAGGCCGCACAGCCGTTGCTGCGTCTCGTCGAGCCACGCGAGCGCTTCCGGCTCGGGATCGTTGGCGGAAAGGCAGAGCAGGTAACAGGTCTGCTCGACGTGGTCGAACACCACGGCGCGGTCGGCGAACACCATCGCCGCGTCGGGGGAGGAGGACGTGTGCTTCGCCGAGCCGCCGGTTTCGGCCTTCAGCTCGTAGCCGAGGTAGCCGACGTAGCCGAGGTTGAACGCGGTGGGCAGGCCGGGGATCGGCGGCAGGCTGCGGGATTCGAGCTGCTTGTGCAGGTACTCGAAGAACGAGCCGGTGACCTCCTCGACGGAATCGCGGCGCGTGACCCGCACGCGGTTCTCGTCGACCCGGTAGGTCAGGTACTCGGCACGGGGGCCCGTGTCGTCGCCCATCATCGAGAACCGGGCCCTGCCCTCGGCGGTGGCGCTGCTGTCGAGCCAGAAACTGTGCCGTGAACCGGAAAACAGCTCGGCGTAGGCGGCTTCGGCGTCGGGCGCGAAGGGGAGCGTGCGCACCAGCGCGCGGTAGCCGTGGTTGCCGGGGCGGCGCTGGGCCGGGAGCACCGGCGGGGCCGCTTCGATGCCGTGGAACCGCGCGGTGGCGGCGCGGAAGTTGGCGAGCAGTTCCCTGCCGTAGGCGGACGAGATCGACTCGGGGTGGAACTGCACGCCCCAGATCGGCTTCGTGCGGTGGCGCACGCCCATGATGACGCCGTCGTCGGTCCACGCGATCGCTTCGAGCTCGTCCGGCAGCTCGGTCGCGGCGAGCGAGTGGTAGCGGACCACCTCGAACGGCGACGGGATGCCTTCGAACACGTCGACGCCGGTGTGGCTGACCAGGGAAACCCTGCCGTGCATGGGATACGGCGCGTGCGCGACGCGCGCGCCGTGTAGCTGGCAGATTCCCTGGTGGCCGAGGCAGACGCCGAGGATCGGCAGCCCGCTGCGCTGGATCGCGTCGGCGCTGATGCCGAAGTCGCGCGGGCAGTCGGGACGGCCGGGCCCCGGCGAGATGACGATGTTGTCGAACCGGTCGAGGTCCACTTCGGACCACGGGGTGTCGCTGGCGACCACGGTCGGCGGTGTGCTGTTCAGCTCGCCGAGCAACTGGTAGAGGTTGTAGGTGAAGGAGTCGTAGTTGTCGATCAGCAGGGTGCGCATCAGTCGTCCCCTTCTGGCTCGGAACCGGCGATCACGAGGTCTTCGACGCGGCAGGTCTCGGCGATGATCAGGTCGTAGAGGCTGCGGATGAACGTCGTGTCGATGCCGCGCTCCTCGGCGAAGGCGGCGGCGCGGCGGTGCACGAAGTCGATGCGGTGCGGCTGCATCATCCGCACGTGGTGGACGCGCTTGAACTCGCCGATCTCCACGCAGCACTCGATGCGCCGCGCGAGCGTTTCCAGTAGCTGCCGGTCGATGCCGTCCAGTTCCGCCCGCATCGTTTCGAGATCGGGCCGGGTGTCCGTGCCGTTCGTCGCGGTCATGCCGCGTGCTCCTTCCGTTCCGGCGCGCCGGCTTCGGTCCGGTTCGCGGTGGTGTACAACGGCCTGCCGTCGAGGTAGTCGTGAGTGGACACGGCGCCGAAGGCGGCGTCGGTGGACAGGAGATCGGGCACGGACTGGCCGTGGCAGTGCCCGTGTTCGACGACGAGGCCGCCGTCGGGGCGCAGCAGCGCGGCGGCGAGGCGGACCACGTGCCGGATGACGTGGAGTCCGTCGGCGCCGCTGAAGATCGCCAGTTTCGGGTGGTGGACACCGTATTCGGGCAGCAGCCGCTCGCTTTCGGGGACGAACGGCGGGTTGGCCAGCACGAGGTCGACCGTGCCAGCCAGCTCGGCGAGCAGGCCGGGCGCGGTGACGTCGGCGTCGTGCACGGTGATCGGGGTGTCGCCGAGCGAGGTCTGGTGCGCGCTGTTGCGGCGCGCGAACTCCAGCGCGTTCGGGTCGAGTTCGACGGCGTGCACGGTGGCGTCGGGGCGCGCGTGCGCGACCGCGAGCGCGATGGCGGCGGATCCGGTGCACAGGTCCACCACGAGCGGGTTCTCCCGGCCCGCGAGCACGTCGAGCCCGGAGGCGAGCACCAGTTCGCTGTGCTGGCGGGGCACGAAGACCCCCGGCCCGACGGCGACGGTGACGCCGCCGAGCGTGGCCGCGCACAGCAGGTGCCCGAGCGGGATCCGTTGCGCGCGGCGGGAAACGAGTTCGGTGTACCGCGCCTGCTCCGCCTCGGTGAGCTTGGTCCACGGTGCCGGCCTGGCGTGCGGCGGCAGGCCGAGCGCGTGCGCGGCGAGCTGCTCGGCGTCGCCGCGCGCCGCCTCGATCCCGGCGTCCGAGAGCCTTCGCTCGGCTTCGCCGATCAGGTCGTCGAGAGAGGGCCGCGGCATCTGGAGCTCCTTAGTCCGAGTGGCTTGATCGGCCTTTCGCGTGCTCGTTCAGTGCGTTCCATGCTCCGGTGCGACTCTGACGGCACACTGACGGAGTGCTGACAAGATCGCCCATTTTGGACAGTCCACAAACGACGATCGCCCCGGCCTTGGGTGGCCGGGGCGATTCGGGGTGGCGCGTTCTGCTGCCCTGAAGGTGCCCTCGGGGGACTGCGAAGCAACCCCGGGAAAGGGGGAGGG
Source organism: Amycolatopsis minnesotensis (assembly GCF_039529815.1). Classification (NCBI taxonomy): domain Bacteria; kingdom Bacillati; phylum Actinomycetota; class Actinomycetes; order Pseudonocardiales; family Pseudonocardiaceae; genus Amycolatopsis; species Amycolatopsis minnesotensis. The sequence goes on from NZ_BAAANN010000030.1 coordinate 19,693, forward strand.
GGTCAGTGGGCGGTGGCTTCCTGGCCCGTCAGGTTCAGGAAGACGTCGTCCAGGGTGGGGCGGCGGATGCCGAAGTCGGTGACGGTGACGCCTGCGGAGGCCAGTGCGGCGGACACCGTGGCGATGCCGCCGATACCGCTGTCGAGCTGGAGCCCGATGACGCCCTTGTCCCTGTCCACGGCGGGTTGCGCGCCGCCGAGGGAGTCCAGCGCGCGCAGTGCGGGGGCGATGTCGGCCTGCGCCGCGACGGTCAGTTCCAGGCGTTCCTGGCCGACCTTGCGCTTGAGCTGTTCCGGGGTGCCTTCCGCGATCACCTGCCCCGAGGCGATCACCGCGATGTCGTCGGCGAGCGAATCGGCCTCCTCCAGGTACTGCGTGGTCAGCAGTACGGTCATGCCCTCGTCGACGAGCCCGCGGATCGTCGCCCACAACGAGAGCCTGCTCGCCGGGTCGAGGCCGGTGCTCGGTTCGTCGAGGAACAGCACCGAGGGCTGCGCGACGATGCAGGCGGCCAGGTCGAGCCTGCGCCGCATCCCGCCCGAGTAGGTCTTGAGTGGACGGTCGGCGGTGTCGGTGAGGTCGAACCGCGCCAGCAGCTCTCCCGCCCGTGCCGCGGCCCTGCGCCTGCCGAGGTGCAGCAAAGTGCCGAGCAGCACCAGGTTCTCGCGTCCGGTGAGCAGCTCGTCGACGGCCGCGTACTGGCCGGCCAGCCCGATCCGCCTGCGCACCTCGCGCGCTTCGGTGGCCACGTCGAAGCCCGCGACGCGGGCGAAGCCGCCGTCCGGCACGAGCAGGGTCGCCAGCATCCGGACGGTGGTGGTCTTGCCGGCACCGTTCGGGCCGAGCACGCCGAGTACCTTCCCAGCGCGCACCGAGAGGGTGACCCCCCGAACGGCTTCCTTGTCGCGGTAGGACTTGCGCAGGTTCTGTGTCTCGATGGCGAATTCCACGTCCGGCCCCTCTGCTATCGGACTGCCGCGGCCTGCTCGCGCAGGCTGCGCGGGCGCATGTCCGTCCAGTTCGCTTCGACGTAGGCAAGCGCCGCTTCGCGGCTGCTCTCGCCGAGCGCGACGGTCCAGCCGCCGGGCACCTCGGCGAACGACGGCCAGATGCTGTGCTGCCCCTCGTCGTTGACCAGCACCAGGAAGGTTCCTTGCTCGTCGTCGAACGGGTTGGTCGTTTCGGACACGGGTACCTCCGTCGTCGGGCCGCTCGCGCGGGCTCGGGTGGCTCGCTTTTGTTCCATCCTCGGGTGCCGTGCTGACACACCGCTGACCATTCCCTGATGAGGAAGAAATGCTCCACAGCGCAATCGAGGCCACTCCGGCAGGGGTACCGGAATGGCCTCGACCGCGGACCGGAGCCTGCTGGGGGATCGCGGCTCCGCCGTTCGTGGAACGCTTTCTAGCGCGTCGGCAGTGCGTTCGGGATGACGATCGAGACCAGCGTCGGCCCGCCGACCGGGCTCACCACCGACAGGTAGCCGTCGAACGCGGCGAGCCGCTCCTCGAGACCGCGCAGCCCGGTGCCGCGCGCCGCGTCCGCGCCGCCGCAGCCGTTGTCGGTCACGTTGATCCGGATCAGCTCCTCCTCGTGGGAGAACTCGACCCCGGCGGCGCTGGCGTGTGCGTGCTTCAGCACGTTGTTCAGCACCTCGGAGACCGCGAAGTAGGCCGCGGACTCGACCGGGGGCTGGGGGCGTGCGGGCAGCCCGCCGGACAGCTCGACCGGGATCGGGGCGTCCAGCGCCAGCGCCTTCACCGCGTCGACCAGGCCGCGGTCGGCCAGCACCGGCGGGTGGATGCCGCGCACCAGGTCGCGCAGTTCGTTGAGCGCCTTCGTCGACGATTCCTTTGCCTCGCTGAGCAGGGCGCGGACCGCGTCCGGGTTGTCCTCGACCAGGTTCTCCGCCGCGGACAGCGTCATGCCCATCGCGACCAGCCGGGACTGCGCGCCGTCGTGCAGGTCCCGCTCGATGCGGCGCAGTTCGGCAGCCGAGGTGTCGACCGCGGTGTAGCGGGTTTGCTGAAGCTGCTCGACACGCGAGGCGAGGCGGGCGTTGGACGGGCGCAGCCACCACTTCGTGAGCTTGGCGTGCGCCCCGACCAGCGGCCGCGCCACGAACCCGCAGATCGCGATCTGCACGACACCGAGACCGGCCGCGAAGATGGCCATGAGCTGGCTGTTGAGCGGGATGAACCCGTAGAAGCTGTTCTCCCAGATCGCGAGGCGCTGTTCCCACACGAACGGCATCGCGAGCCCGAACAGGCCGTTGAGCAGCAGTGCGGCGGGCAGGAGCGCGATCAGGCCGCCGGTGTAGGGCTCCACGATCAGCCACAGGAGCTGGCGCCAGGTGGTGCCGTCGCCGAGCGCCCAGTAGGTGCGCTGCCACGACCCCTTCAGCCCCTTCGGGAACTCGGGCTCGTTGCGGTACGGGTCGGCGATCTGGACCCCTGACCAGTCGCCTGCCAGCCTGCGCTGGGTGTTGACCAGGCCCCGCACCGCGGACATCGCCGACGGGACGAGGTAGATGCCGACGCCGACCGCGCACAGGCAGACCGCGATGATCAGCCATGCCGCGACCGCGATCGCGGCCAGCGAGATGCCGAAGAGCGCGGCACCGCGAAGGATGTACTTCGACCGTCCCGACCGTTGTGTCGTGGCCCCTATTGCCATGGTCATCGTTCTGCCTTTCCCCTGAGATCCGCAGCGGGTCTTCTCCGGTGCGGTATGCGTCAATGATGGCCGGTCGGCACGGCCGGAGTCAGTAGGTGCAGTACCACTCTTTGCCCGGTACCAGATCCCTGTTCCGGGTATGACCAGATCATGGTTCGGCGCTCTTTCGGGTGACGGGAGTTGACGAAAACGGCCCGGACCAATTCGTCCGGGCCGCTTTCTGGGGTGCGTGGATCAGTTTTCGGCCTTGCGGTAGCGCCGGAAGCTCAGCGCGGTCGTGACGAGCAGCAGCGCCGCGAGCGTCACCGCGATCACCACGCCGGAGTTCTCGGTGGCGAAGGTGGCTCCGGTGGTCCCGCCGGGGTTGCCCCACAGCTCGCGCAGTGCCGTGGTCACCGAGCTGACCGGGTTCCACTCCACCACCGGCCGGATCCAGGCAGGCATGGCGCTGGCCGAGATCAGCGCGGTGGACAGGAAGGACAGGCCGACCAGCACCAGGCTGCCGACCGCGTCGATCGACTCCGGGGTCTTGAGCACCATGCCGAGCAGGATGCCGACCCACAGCATGGCGTAGATGAACGCGATGAGGATGCCGAAACCGGCCAGCACGGACAGCGCGTCGGTGTGCGGGCGCCAGCCGAGCGCGAGCCCGGCGCCCATCACGATGACCAGCCCGATCACCGATGCCGCCAGGTCCGCGATGCTGTGCCCGAGCAGCACCCCGCCCCGGCCGATCGGCAGCGAGCGGAACCGGTCGATCAGGCCGCCGCGCAGGTCCATCGAGACCCCGATCGCGGTCGGGCCGATGCTGGCGAGGCCGACCTGCATCGCGACGCCGGCCATCAGGTATTCGAGGTAGTCGCCGCCGCCGGGGATCACGAACGCCTGCTTGAACAGGTATCCCATCGCCAGCATCATCACCAGCGGGTTCATCGTGATGCCGATGAGCCGTCCCGGTGCGCGCTGCAGGTGGCGGAGGCGGCGGCCCGCGAGCGCGCGGATTTCGGTGATGGCCGCTGCCGGTCCGGCAGGGACCGCGATCGTGGTCATGTCAGCTCCCGATTTCTTCGGTGTCCGTGCTGTCGTCGAGCGCGGCCGCGATCTCGCGGCCGATCGTGCGCCGTGCTCCTGGGTGCATCAGGTGGTCGTGGTCGCAGGCGACCAGGTGCGTGGAGATCTCCCCGCCGACGTGCGGGGCCCAGCGCCGCACCCGGTCGTCGATCTCCGCTTCGGCCAGCCCCGCGGTGGCGACGAAAAGCCGCATCGCGCCGCTGAACTCGCGGTATTCCATCGCGCACGCCAGCTTGGCGTGCTGTTTCATCGCCGAGACGAGCCGGGGGATCCGCTCCCTGCCGAGTGCGGCGAACAAACCGCCGTCGGAAGCGAGCAGATCGCAGATCTCGTCGAGCGCGAGCCGGTCGTCGGGGAATTCGGTCCGATCATATCCCGCGGTTTCCAAAAGGCGAAGCAAAAGTTCTGCGTCGTCCACTTCGTCGTCGCGCTCGTCGACCGGGAAACTGTCCACATTGGCCAGCAGTGCGACGGTTTCGCCCGCTTCTTCGAGCTGAACGGCCATTTCGTGGGCGAGCAGCCCGCCGAACGACCAGCCGAACAGGTGGTAGGGCCCCGATGGCTGCACGGTGCGCAGCCGCTCGACGTACTCGGCCGCCAGTGCCGCCATGTCCTCCGGCGGCGCCGCGGACGAGGTGACGTAGGGCGCCTGCAGGCCGTAGATCGGGCGCGCCCGCCCGATGTGCTCGGCGAGCCCGAGGTACGGCAGGCAGGTGCCCAGTCCACTGTGGACGCAGAACAGCGGTGGCAGGTCGCCGCCGGTCCTGATCGGCAGCAGCACGGCGAGCGGGTCGGCGGTGGCCCATCCGGCGTCGGCGGAGACCTCGGACGCGGCGGCGAGGTCTTCGATCCTGGGGTGCGTGAACAGGTCCGCCACGGACAGCCGGATGCCGGCCTTCCCGGCCTTGTCGACCACCTGGATCGACTGGATGCTGTTCCCGCCCGCGGCGAAGAAGTCCAGGTCGACACCCGCTTCGGGGAGCCCCAGCACGTCGGCGACGACGTCGCACAGCACGCGCTCGGCCGGAGTCCTCGGCGCGCGCGTGCCGCCGGTTTCGGTCTCCGGCGCGGGCAGCGCGGTGTGGTCGATCTTGCCGTGCCGGGTGGTCGGGAACTCGTCGAGCACCACCACCGCGGACGGGACCATGTACGCCGGGAGCCGGGTGGCCGCGTGCGCGCGCACCGGCTCGGGTGCCACGTCCCCGCGCACGTAGGCGACGACGCGGCGGTCTCCCGGCCGGTCCTCGCGGACGATCGCGACCGCCGAGGCGACCGACGGGTGGCTGCGCACGGCGTCCTCGATGTCGCCGAGTTCGATCCGGAAGCCGCGGATCTTCACCTGGTTGTCGACCCTGCCGACGAAGTCGAGGTTGCCGTCGGGCAGCCACCGCACGAGATCGCCGGTGCGGTAGACGCGTTCACCGGTGCCACCGAAGGGATCGGCGACGAAGCGCTGCGCGGTCAGGTCGGTGCGGCCGAGGTAGCCGCGGGCCAGTCCGCCGCCGACGTACAGTTCGCCGACCACGCCGATGCCGACCGGGGACAGCCGGGTGTCGAGCACGCGGAGGCGCTGGTTGGCCACCGGCCGCCCGATCGGCGGCGTGCCGCCGGGGGTGAGCGGATCGCTGGCACTGGCCCAGATGGTGACCTCGGTCGGCCCGTACAGGTTGTGCATGCGGTGCCGCGCGGACCAGCGCGCGACCACTTCGGGCGAGCACGCCTCACCCGCGACGGTGAGCACCAGCTCCTCGGGGAACGAACTTTCCGCAGGCATGGTCGAAAGCACCACCGGCGGCAGGATCGCCAGGTTCACGTCGAGTTCGCCGATCAGGTCGGCGAGCGGCTGCCCGCCGCGGTCGCCCTCCTCGGCGATGGCGAGCGCGCCGCCGACGAACACCGAGCCGCCGATTTCGGCGACCACGGCGTCGAAGCTGTGCGCGGCGAACTGCAGCATCCTCGTCCCGGTGTGCGCGCCGAGCGTGGTGCCGAGCGCGGCGATCATGTCGGCGACGCTCGCGTGCTGCACGATCACCCCCTTCGGCTTGCCCGTCGAGCCCGAGGTGTAGATCGCGTACGCCGGGTGCGACGGGGTCAGCGGCTCGGTGCGCTCAGCGTCGGTCAGGTCGCGGGAAGGGAGGTCCGCGAGCACGCCCGCGACCGCGGGATCGTCCAGGCGCAGCACCGGGATCCCGGTGTCCGGCAAGGAATCCACGCCGGGACCCGCGCCGAGCACGAGCGCGGGCTTCGCGTCCGTCAGCACGTGGCGCAGGCGCTCCTCCGGGTGCGCGGGGTCGATCGGCAGGAAGGCGGCGCCCGCCTTGAGCACGCCGAGGATCCCGACCACGAGGTCGGCCGAGCGCGGCATCGCGACCGCGACGAACCGCTCGGGCCCGGCGCCGTGCGCGACGAGCAGCCTCGCCAGCCGGTTCGCTTCCGCGTTCAGCTCGCCGAAGGTCATCGTGCCCGCCCTCGCCACGACCGCGTCCGCGCCGGGACGGGCGGCGGCGTGCGTTTCGAACAGCGCGGGCAGCACCGCCGGCCTGGCCGGGGCGACCGGGCCGCACCACTGCCGGAGCAGTTTGTCCCGCTCGTCGCCGTCGAGCGCGTCGAGGCGGCTCAGCGGCTCGTCCGGGGTGCGCACGGCCGCGTCGAGCAGCAGCGCGAACCGGCTCGCGATGCGCTCGGCGCTGTCACGGCGGAACAGGTCGGTGTTGAACTCCAACACGCCCTGCAGCGCACCGTCGGCGTCCTCTTCGAGTTCGAGCGAAAGGTCGAACTTCGCCGAATACGAGGGAATCCGCTCCGGCGCGACGGCGAGCCCCGGCAGCCCGAGCCGGCCCTGCCGGTAGTTCTGGAACGCGAGCGCGACCTGGACGAGCGCCTGCCTGGCGAGCGAGCGCGCCGGGTTCAGCTCGGCCACCACGCGCTCGTAGGGCAGGTCCTGGTTCGCGTACGCGGCGAGGTCGGTTTCGCGCACCCTGCCGAGCAGGGTCCGGAACGTGGGGTCGCCGCTGAGATCGGTGCGCAGCACGACGGTGTTCACGAACAGGCCGACGAGTTCGTCGAGCGCGGAGTCCGTGCGGCCGGCGATCGCGGTGCCGATCGGGATGTCGGTGCCCGCGCCGAGCTTGCCGAGCAGCGCGGCGAGCGCCGCCTGCACGACCATGAACGGCGTCGCCGCGCCTTCCCTTGCCAGCGCTTCGATCCGCTCGCGCAGTTCGGCGGGCAGGGTCAGCGCGACGGAGTCGCCGCGGTGCGACGCCGAGGGCGGGCGGGCGAAGTCGGCGGGCAGCGCCAGCTCCTCCGGCAGCTCGGCGAGCGTGGTACGCCAGAATTCGAGCTGCTTCGACTGCACGCTTTCCGGGTCGTCCTCGGCGCCGAGCAGCTCGGCCTGCCAGTGGACGTAGTCGGCGTACCGCACCGGCAGCGGTGTCCACTCCGGAGCGCGGCCGGAGTGGCGCGCGGTGTAGGCGGTGGCGAGGTCGTTCGCGAGCGGCGCGATCGACCAGCCGTCCGCGATGACGTGGTGCAGCACCAGCAGCAGCACGTAGTCACTCTGTCCACAGTGGAACAGGTGCGCGCGGACGGGCAGCTCCTGGCCGAGGTCGAAGCCGTGCCTGGCGGCCGAAGCCAGCTCGTCGGCCAGCTCGCCGGGACGCACCGAGGTGACGAACAGCGGCGGCTTGCCGACGCTCGCGTCGCGCACGGCGGGGTAGGGGCGCCCGTCGACCGAGGGGAACACGGTGCGCAGCACGTCGTGCCGGGTGGCGAGGTCGCCCAGCGCCGCCCCGAGCGCGTCGACGTCCGGTTCCCCGGTCAGCCGCACCGCGAGCGGGATGTTGTAGGTGCCGTGCATGTCGCCGAGCTGGTTGAAGAACCACAACCGCTGCTGTGCCGCGGAAAGCTCGGGCTCGGCCGACGCGGGTGCGCCGACGAGCGCGGGCCTCGCCTGGCCGCCGGTGTCGAGCAGCGCGGCGAGCCCGGCCACGGTCGGCGTGTCGAACAGGGTGCGCACCGGCACCTCGGTGCCCAGCTCGGCGCGGATCCGGCCGGTGAGCCGGGTGGCGAGCAGCGAATGCCCGCCGAGTGCGAAGAAGTCCTCGTCGATGCCGACCGAGGAGATCCCCAGTACCTCGGCGAACAGCCCGGCCAGCCGCGACTCCTCCGGCGTCCGCGCGGCCCGTCCGTCCACTGTGGCCAGTTCGGGTTCCGGCAGCGCGCCGCGGTCGATCTTGCCGCTCGGGGTCATCGGGAAGGCGTCCATGGTCACGAGCACCGCGGGCACCATGTACTCGGGCAGCGTCTCCCCGAGGTGCGCGCGCAGTTCGGCGGGGTCCACATCGGCGCCGGACTCCGGCACGACGTACCCGACCAGCCGGACGTCGCCGCCGCCGTGGTCGCGGGCGACGGCCGCCGCGTGCAGCACGCGGGGGTGGTCGGAAAGCACGGCCTCGATCTCGCCCAGTTCGATCCGGAACCCGCGCACCTTCACCTGGTGGTCGACCCGGCCGAGGTAGTCGATCTTCCCGTCCGGGCCCCACATCGCGACGTCACCGGTGCGGTAGATCCGGGACCCGTGCCGGCCGAAGGGGTCGGCGACGAACCGGTTCGAGGTGAGCCCGGTGCGGCCGTGGTAGCCGCGGGCGAGCGCGTCGCCGCCGATGTACAGCTCGCCGGGGCAGCCCGGCCGCACCGGCCGCAGCATCGGGTCGAGGATGTGCATCTGGGTGTTGGCGATCGGCCGCCCGATCGACGGCGCGCCCGCGCGCGAACCGTCGACGATGTCCGAAGTGGACCAGATCGTGGTTTCGGTCGGCCCGTAGAGGTTGACCACCTCCGCGCCAGCGGCGAGCAGGTCGGCGGCAAGGGGCTCGCTCAGGGCCTCACCGCCGACGAGCACCCGCCGCCCGGTGAGGTCGGGCTTTCCGGCGGCGAGCACCGACTGCCACTGGCTCGGCGTCGCCTGGATCACGGTGGCGTCGATGTCGCGGATCATCGCGGCCAGCTTCGCGGGCTCGCGCACCACTTCCCGCTCGGCGACGACCAGCGTGGCGCCCGCGAGCAGCGGCACGAACAGTTCCAGGTTCGCGATGTCGAAGCCGAACGTGGTGACCGCCAGCAGCCGGTCCTCTTCGGACACCCGAAGCCGTGCGGCCATGTCGACGACCAGGTTCAGCAGGCCGTGGTGGCGGACCACCACGCCCTTCGGCCGCCCGGTCGAGCCGGAGGTGTAGATGACGTAGCACGGGTGGTCGCCGGTCAGCGCCTCGGCCGGAGCCGCCTCGCGAACCGGCTTCGGCGCGTCCGGTGCGTCCAGCAGCAGCGCGGGGAGGTTCGCCGCCGCGCCGAGCCCGGCGGCCACCTCGGTGGTGGTCACCAGCAGCGCCGGTTTCGCGTCGTCGAACATGTACCCGACGCGGTCCGACGGGTGGTCGGGGTCGATCGGCAGGTAGGCGGCGCCGGAGGACAGCACCGCGACCGCGGCCACCACCAGGTCGGCCGAGCGCGGCAACGCGATCGCGACGACCTGCTCCGGCCCCGCGCCGCCCGCGACGAGATCCGCGGTCAGCGCCTCGACCCTGGCGCGTAGCTGCGCGTAGGTGAGCACGGTGTCGCCGCACACCAGCGCGACGCGCTCGGCGTCGGTGGCGGCCCGGTGCGCGAGCAGCGCCGGGAGCAGCTCGTCCGGCAGGTCCAGCCCGGTGTCGAACCCCGCGCGCAGGCGGTTTTCGGCGCGCTCGGCGTCGTCGGTCACGTCCACGCGCCCGACCAGTGTGCCCGGTTCCGTGCTGACCAGGCGCAGCAGGCGCTGCACCAGGGTCAGGACGTGCTCGACCTCGTGGCGGGCGAACACGTCGCCGCGGTACTGGGCGCGCAGTTCGATCCGGTCGCCGGGCAGCACGGTCAGGCTCAGCGGGTACCCGGTCGCCGCGCGGATGTCCGCGGCGACCAGCCGGAGCCCGCCCGGGTAGTCGATCCCGGCCGGTGCGGGGTAGTTCTGGAACATCAGCGCGGTGTCGAACAGCTCGCCGATCCCGGCCTGCCGCTGCACCTCGGCGAGGCCGACGTGCTGGTGGTCGAGCAGGTCGAACTGGCGGCGCTGCAGGTCGTGCAGGGTGTCCACAACGGACTTCCCGGGGTCGAGCGGCACCCGGACCGGGAGCGTGTTGGCGAACATGCCGACCATGTCCTCGACGCCGTCGAGTTCGGCGGGGCGCGCGGAGCTGACACCGCCGAACACGATGTCGCGCCGCCCGGTCAGCAGGCCGAGCGCCAGCGCCCAGCAGCCCTGCGCGACGGTGTTCAGGGTGAGGCCGCGCTCGCGCGCGGACTCGGTGACGATGGCGGTCAGCTCGCGGGAAACGGTGACCGCGACCGATTCCGGCACCTCGCGCACCGGGTCGGTGACCGAGGGCGCGACCCTCGTCGGCTCGTCCAGCCCTGCCATCGCGGTGTGCCACGCGTTGAGCGCGACCCGCTCGTCCTGCTTCGCGAGCCAGCCGAGGTGCTCGCGGTACGGGCGGGGCGCGGGCATCGCCGCGTCGTCGATCTCCCCGCCCGCGCCGTAGGCGGCGAGCAGCTCCTTCGTCAGGATCGGCATCGACCAGCCGTCCGCGAGGATGTGGTGCACCGTCCACAGCAGACGGAACTCCGCCTCGCCGGTGCGCAGCACGGTGAACCGCATCAGCGGCGGTCTCGCCGGGTCGAACCGCTTCCTGCGGTCGTCGTCGGTCAGCCGGTCCAGTTCCGCGGCCCGCTCGGCGGGGGCGAGCCCGGTGAGGTCGTGCTCGGCCAGCGGCAGTTCCACCGACGCGGGCACCACCTGCACTGGATCGCCGTTCTTCCGCCGCCGGAAGCAGGCGCGCAGGTTGTCGTGCCGCCGCAGGAGCGACCGCGCGGCGGCGTGCAGCACCGGCACGTCCAGCGGCCCGTGCAGATCGGCGACGACCTGCAGTGCGTAGACGTCGACGCCGGCGTCCTCACCGGTCAACTCGGCATGGAAGAGCAACCCCTTCTGCAGTGGGGAAAGCGGAAGGAACTGGCTCGTGCCGGCGCGCTTCATGGATACTCCTCGTCAGTCCAGTCCGAGCTCGAGCTCGTCCATTTCGTCGTCGGCGATGGTGAGCAGCGAGTCGTCCGCCTCCGGTGCTTCCGGGATGGCGGCTTCGGCCGTCCACCGCGCCGTTCCGGCGATCGCGGCGGCGGTCTTGTGCCGGAAGACGTCCCTGATCCCGATCGCCAGCCCCGCCGAGCGCGCCAGGCCGACCACCTTGATCGACAGGATCGAGTCGCCGCCGAGCGCGAAGAAGTTGTCCTCCGCGCCGATCCTGGAGAGCCCGAGCACCTCGGCCATCGCGGTGCAGAGGACCTCCTCTTCCTTGGTCTGCGCGGCGCGCCCACCCCACACGTCGGCGAAGTCGGCCTCCGGCAGCGGAAGCGCGTCGCGGTCGAGCTTCCCGTGCGGGGTCAGCGGCATCCTGTCCACCGTCAGCACGACCGAGGGCACCAGGTAGTCCGGCAGCGAACCCTGTAGCGCGCGGCGCACGTCCGCGCCGTCGACCGCGCCCCCCGCCGGGGTGACGTAGCCGATGAGCCGCTGGTGCCCCACCGTGCCCGCGTCGACCCTGACCGCCGCTTCGGCGACCTCGGGCCTGGTCCGCAGCGCGGTTTCGATCTCGCCGAGTTCGATGCGGTGGCCGCGGATCTTGACCTGGTGGTCGCGGCGCTGCAGGTGGTGGAGCTGCCCGTCGGTGAGCTGGACGTGGTCGCCGGTGCGGTACATCCGGGTGCCGTCCGAGGCGTACGGGTCGGGCAGGTACGCCGACGCGGTGCGGACCGGGTTGCGCAGGTAACCGGGACCGACGCCGATGCCCGCCACGTACAGCTCACCCGGTGTGCCCGGTGCGACCGGCCGGAGCTGGTCGTCCAAAATGTACAGTCGCGTGTTGCGCAGCGGGGTGCCGATGGGGCTGCGCGTGGTGGGCGCGTTGTCCGGCCCGATGGTGGCGTGCGTGACGTCGTCGGAGCATTCCGTCGGCCCGTAGGCGTTGACGAGCGGGATCCCGGGGTAGCGCTCGGTCCACCGCGCCGCCGTGTCCGGCGGCAGGGTCTCCCCGGTGACGAGCAGCCAGCGCAGGTGCGGCAGGGGCGGGGGAGCGGCCCACAGGTCCAGCGCCGCGCCGAGCAGTGAGGGCACCACTTCGAGGATCGTCACGCGTTCGGTGTCCGCCAGCCCGAACAGGGCGTTCGGGTCGGCGGCCGTGTCGTGGGACACGGTGCGCACGGTGCCGCCGGTGAGCAGCGGCGCGAGCATCTGCCACACCGAGATGTCGAAGGTGACCGGTGCGTTGTGGACGGTCTTGTCGGACTCGGTCATGCCGAGCGTGTCCACCTTGGCGTACAGGTGGTTCAGCATCCCGGCGCGGTGGATCATCGCGCCCTTCGGCTTGCCCGTCGAACCGGAGGTGAAGATCACGTACGCCAGGTCGGCGCCGGAACCCCGCAGGGGCACCAGGTCGTCGAGCGGGTCCTCGGCGTCGTCGATCACCACGATCTCGGTTTCCGTGCCCGCCGCCGCCACGACCTCACCGGCCAGCGCGCGCAGGTCCTCGGTGGTGACCAGGGTCGCCGCGCCCGCCTCGCCGAGGATGCCGGCGTTGCGGGGGATCGGCGCGGTGACGTCGAGCGGCAGGTACGCCCCGCCCGCGCCGAGCGCGCCGAGGATCGAGCAGACGAACCGGGTGCCCGGCGCGGCGAACACCGCGACCAGCCCGGCCCCGTCCAGCCTGCGCGCCAGTGCGCTCGACCGGCCGGCGGCCTGTGCGTAGGTCAGCTCGCGCTCGTCGTCGGCCACCGCGATCGCGGCGGGCCGGGAGAGCGCCAGGTCGCGCACCCGCTGCACGACGTCCGTGCTCTCGGCGGGGTCGTCGACCGGTGTGCCCTGCAGCAGGGACTGGGCCCGCTCGTCGCTGCCGAGCAGTTCGAGCCTGCCCAGCGGAGTGTCCACATCGGACAGCACGATGTCCAGCAGGCGGCGGAACCTGGCCGCGAAGCCGTCGACCTCGTCCGCGCTGAACACCTCGGGGAGGTAGTCCAGCCGCAGCGTCAGCTTCGAGCCGGGCAGCACCACCAGGCTCAGCGGGTAGTGCCTGGCGTCGCTGGCGAACGCGTCGCGCACCGTGGTGCCCGACGGCGCGTTCTTCATCGACTCCGGGTCCATCGGGAAGTTCTCGAACACCACCGCGGTGTCGAATAGCTCGCCGGTGCCCGCCAGCGCCGCCACCGTGTTCTGCACGTCGACGAGGCCGAGGTACTCGTGCGGCCGCACGGTGACCCGCTGGTCCTGCACGGTCGCGAACAGCGTCCGCAGCGTGCTCGCCGGGTCGAGCCCCGCGCGCACCGGCAGCGTGTTCAGGAACATGCCGACCATCTCGTCGGAACCGGCCAGTTCCGGCGGGCGGACCGAGGCGGTGGCGCCGAAGACCACGTCGGACTGCCCGGTGAGGTGCCCGAGCAGGACCGCCCAGCAGCCCTGCACCACGCTGTTGACGGTGAGGTCGTTGGCCCTGGCGAACGCGGTCAGCGCGGTGGTGACGTCCTCCGGCAGTTCGGTGACCGAGGACTCCGACAGCGTCGGGGTCCGCTCCACGTCCACCGGCGCGACTCTGGTCGGCGAGGTGAGTCCGGAAAGGACGGTGCGCCAGACCTCCAGCGAGGACTCGCGGTCCTGCGCGTCCAGCCAGGCGAGGTAGTCGCGGTAGGGCCGCGGCTCCGGCAGGGCCGCCGCCGGGTCGGCGTAGAGCGCGAACACCTCGCGCGCCAGTATCGGCATCGACCAGCCGTCCACCAGTATGTGCTGGAACGTCCACAGCAGACGGCACCGGTCTTCCCCGGTGCGGACCATGGTGAACCGCATCAGGGGCGGCTCGGTGACGTCGAAGCGCCGTTCGCGGTCGGCCGCGGTCAGCCGGTCCAGTTCGGCCGCCCGCTCCACTTCGGACAGCCCGGAGACGTCGATTTCGGTGAACGGGTTGCGCACGTGTTCGGGGATAAGCTGCACCGGCTGCCCGGTGCGGGTGTACCGGAACGCGGCGCGCAGGTTGGCGTGCCTGGCCAGCACGGCGGCGCACGCTTCGCGCATCGCGTCCGCGTCGACCGGCCCGTCCAGGTCGACGACCACCTGCAGCGCGTACACCTCGGCGTCACCGTCGTCGAACTCCGAGTGGAACAGGAGTCCTTGCTGCAGCGGGGAAAGCGACAGCACGTCGGAGATGCCGCCGGTCGCGGCGTGGAAGCCGTCGACGTCGGCCTGGCTCAGCCCGGCGACCGAGAAGTCGGACGGGGTAGGACCGCCCGCGCCCTCGGCGGAGGCGTGTTCGACGAGGGTTTCCAGTGCGCGGAACCAGGTGCGCGCGATGTCCTCGGCGTCCTCGTCCTCCAGCACCTCACCCGCCCACAGCCAGTCGGCGACCAGGTGCGGGCCGTCGGCGCGGTCCTCGGTCACCGGCGTCACCGCGAGCACGTGCCGCAACGGCATGTCCGGGCTGGTGCCGGTACCGACCATCGTCGCGGACTCCAGCGCCCAGTCCGAATCGCTCCCGGCGGAGAACCGGCCGAGGTAGTTGAAGCCGATCTGGGGGATGCCGGAAAGCCCGCGGTGCCCGACCGTCTGCGGGTTCAGGAACCGCAGGAGGCCGAAGCCGAGGCCGTGGTCGGGCAGTGCGCGAAGCTGCTCCTTGACGGTCTTGATCGCCCCGCCCGCGGTCTCGCCGGCGGCCCACAGGTCCGGCCAGTCCGGCTGGCCGAGGTCGAAGCACACCGGGAAGACGCTGGTGAACCAGCCGACCGTGCGGCCGAGGTCCAGTTCGTCCGCGATGTGCTCGCGCCCGTGGCCTTCCAGCTCGACGAGCACGCGGCCGTCGTTGAGCCGCTGGGTGCGCTGCCGCCAGTCGGCGACGGCCATCGCGAGCGCGGCCAGCAGCACGTCGTTGATCTCGGCGTTGAACGCGGCGGGCACCGAGGTCAGCAGCGCCGCGGTGGTCTCACCGGAGAGTTCGAGCCGCAGTTCGTGCGCGGTGGCGCGGACGTCGCGGCAGGTCTCCAGTGCGCGCCTGCCGAGCAGCGAGTCCACCGGCGAGAGCTGCTCTGTCCACAGGGGAACCTCGCCGAGGCGCTCGCTGGTGCGGGCGTTTTCCGACAGGAGCTGGGACCAGCGGCGGTAGGAGGTGCCGACCGGGTCCAGTTCGGGCGCGCGCCCGGCGGACACGGCCTCCCACGCCTGGCGGAGGTCCGGCACGATGATGCGCCAGGACACGCCGTCGACGGCGAGGTGGTGCACCATCAGCAGCAGGCGCTTCGGCTTGCCTGGCCCCGATTCGAGCAGGACCGCCTGCACCATCCTGCCCTCGTCCGGAGCGAGCCGCTCGCGTGCGCGTTCGACCTGCTCCTCGACGGCCGCGGCTGGATCGGTGCCCGCGGGCACCGCGACCGTGCGCACCAGCGATTCCGCGCGCACCGAGCCGCGCTCGGCGATCTCCAGGCTCCACACCCCGAACGTCGGGACGTCGAGCCGCATGCGCAGCGCGTCGTGCCGGTCGAGCACGGTCTGCAGCGCGGTCCCGATCGTCGCCGCGTCCACTTCGGACGGCACGGGGAGCACCACGTACTGGCTGAACTCGGCGACCGGTTCGGACTGGCCGTTGGTCTCGAAGTTGAGCTGGTGCGCGATCGGCGTGAGGTCGAGCTGGCCGACGCCGTCGTCCACCGTCTCGCGCGCGGCGTCGGCGTGCTTGGCGACCAGGGCCAGCGAAGCGGGGGTCTTGTGCGTGAAGATGTCGCGCGGGGTGAACACCAGCCCGGCCTTGCGCGCCTTCGTCACGGCCTGGATGGCGATGATCGAGTCGCCGCCGAGCGCGAAGAAGTTGTCGTCGGCACCGATCGCCTTGACGCCGAGCGCACCGGCCATCGCGGCGCAGATGATCTCTTCCTCCGGCGTGCGCGGCGCGCGGCCCTGCCGGGCGGCGCTGAGGTCCGGGGTCGGCAGCGCGTCCCGGTCGAGCTTTCCGTGCGGGGTCAGCGGGAACTCGGGCAGCGCCACGATCGCCGAGGGCACCAGGTACTCCGGCAGGAACTCGCGCAGCGCGTCGCGCAGTACCGCACCGTCCAGTGTGGACGGACCGGTGACGTAGCCGATCAGGCGCTGGTGCCCGTTCGCGTCCGGCACGGCCAGCACGACCGAACCGGTGACACCGGGCCGGGTCCGCAGCGCCGCCTCGATCTCGCCGAGTTCGATGCGGTGGCCGCGGATCTTGACCTGGTGGTCGCGGCGCTGCAGGTGGTGCAGTTCGCCGTCGATGAGCTGGACGTGGTCGCCGGTGCGGTACATCCTGCTGCCGTCGGAGGCGAACGGGTCCGCGATGTAGGTCGAGGTGGTCCGCTCCTGGTTGTGCAGGTAGCCGCGCCCGACCCCGATCCCGGCGACGTACAGCTCACCCGGCGTGCCGGGCGGGACGGGCCGGAGCTGGTCGTCCAAAATGTACAGTCGCGTGTTGCGCAGCGGCGTGCCGATCGGAGTGCGGGTGACCGGCGGGTTGTCCGGTCCGATGGTGGCGTGCGTGACGTCGTCGGAGCATTCCGTCGGCCCGTAGGCGTTGACGAGCGGGATGTGCGGGTAGTGCGTGGTCCAGCTCGTCGCGGTGTGCGGCGGCAGGGTCTCGCCGGTGACGAGCAGCCAGCGCAGGTGCGGCAGCGGCGGGGGAGTGGCCCAGGTGTCCAGTGCCGCGCCGAGCAGCGAGGGCACCACTTCGAGGACGGTCACGCCCTCGGAATGCGCGGTGCCGAACAGGACGTCGGGGTCCGCGGCGGTGTCGCGGGAGACGGTGCGGACGGTGCCGCCGGTGAGCAGCGGCGCGAGCATCTGCCACACCGAGATGTCGAAGGTGACCGGTGCGTTGTGGACGGTCCGGTCGGCCGCGGTCATGCCGAGCGTGTCTGCTTTGGCCAGCAGGTGGTTCAGCATGCCCGCGCGGTGGATCATCGCACCCTTCGGCTTGCCGGTGGACCCGGAGGTGAAGATCACGTACGCCAGGTCGTCGGCGGAGCCCGGCTCGGTGGCGGGCTCGGCGAAGGTGCCGTCGAACGGGTGGCTCGCGGGCACGAGCGTCACACCGGGGTAGGCGGCGGCGAGCTGCTCGGCCGCGGCTTCCTGCCCCTCGCCGACGACGACGGTGCCGATCTCGTTGTCCGACAGCAGGCTCGCGTTGCGGGCGACCGGGGCGGTGACGTCGAGCGGGACGTACGCGGCGCCCGCGCCGAAGATGCCGAGGATCGAGCCCGCGAAGCAGGCACCCGGTGCGGCGAGCACGCCGACGAGCGAGTTCGGGCCGACGCCGGTCGAACCGAGCCGTCCCGCCAGCCGGTCCGCCCACGCGACGAGCCGCGCGTAGGTCACTTCGCGTTCGTCGTCGACGACCGCGACGGCGTCCGGGCGCTCGCCCGCGATCGCGCGAACCCGGGTGAGGACACCGGTTTCGCAGTCGTCCGGCACCCATTCGCCGGTGCCCCAGTCGGCCAGGTCGCGCCCTTCGGCGCCGGTGACCACGTCGACCCTGCTGACCAGCTCGTCCGGGCCCGCGTGCGCGAGCGCGAGCATGAACTGCACGAACCGGTCGAGGTGGCCCTCGATCTGCTCCGCGCTGTACAGCTCGGGGTTGCCGTTGAAGTGCACCTCGACCCCGCCCGGCGTCGGCTCCACGACCGTCACCATGAGGTCGTTGACGATGCCGGTGGACAGGTTGTTCAGCACGGTCGTGCACTCGCCGAGCTTCAGCGCCGGCGCGCCGGGCAGCACGTTCACGAACGGCCCGAACGGGCGGCGGTTGTCGACGCGGAGGGCCATCTCCTTGCGGATCTTCGAGGTCGGGAAGCGCTGGGCCTTCAACGCCCTGGCAAGGGACTTCGACGCCTGTGTGAGCACGTCGCGGACCGTGGTGGTGTTGCCGACGCGCAGCCGCACCGGCACGTAGTTCGCGACCATCCCCGGCACCGCGCGCATCGCGGGGCCGCTGCGGCCCGCGATCGGCAGCGTCAGCAGCACCTCCTCGGTGCCGAGCAGCTTGCGGAGGTAGGCGCCGGTGGCGGCGATGACGAACGTCGGCCAGGTGACCTTCGCCTGCTCGGCGACCGCGCGCAGGGTGGCGGCGGTGTCGTCGTCGAGGCGGAGGTTGCGGCGCATCTGCGCGCTGGCGGGCTCGGGCTCGCGGCCGGACAGGCTCACGAGTTCGGGCGCGCCTTCGAGTTCACGGTTCCAGTACGCGCGGTCCTTCTCCCAGCGCGGGCCCTGCGTGTACTCGATCTCGGCGTTCACGAGCTGCGCCAGCGGCGGGAACGCGCCGTCCGAAGTGGACTCGCCCTTTTCCAGCGCGGCGTAGATCGCGGCGACCCGCTGCCACCACAGCATTTCGCTGTAGCCGTCGCCGATGATGTGGTGCACGCACATGTAGCACCACACGCGGTCGTCGGCGAGGGTGATGATGGCCCACCGGGTGAGCCTGCCCTCGGTGACGTCGAACGGGTCGCGCATGTCTTCGTGGATCCAGGCGAGCGCCGCGGCCTCGGGATCGGCCTCGGCGCTCAGGTCGAACACCGTCACCGGCGGCTCGCCGAGCGGCTCGATCACCTGGCGCGGCTCGCCGTCGATCTCGGTGAAGCGCACCCGCGAGTTCTCCGACTCGGTGAGCAGCACCCGCAACGTCTCGTACAGCAGCCCGGTGTCGACCGGCCCGCGGATGTCGAGGTAGTCGCCCATGTTGTAGGCGAGGCTGCCGGTGGCGAACTGCTCGTCGAACCAGATGTCGGTCTGTGCGGCGGAAAGCGGGAGCCCGGTGTCCTGTGGCGAAGTCATAGCAGCGTCCCCGAGAGGTCGGTGGTTGAAGCGGCGAAGGTGTCGTTGTAGTCGGCGGTGTCTTCCAGGACTTCCTGGCCGTAGATGTCGGCGACCCACTGGTCGTGGTAGATGGTGTCCAGGTAGCGCTCACCGAGATCGGGTGCGATCGCGACCGCGGTGAGCCTGCCGTCCGGCCGGTTCTCGGCGACCCAGTGCCGTGCGCCGTGCACGACCGTCCCGGTCGAACCGCCGAACAGGAACCCGCGCCGCACCAGCGACCGGCAGGCCCTGATGGTGTCCGACTCGTGCACCATCACCAGATCGTCCACAAGGGACTCGTCCAGCAGCTGCGGCCGGGTGCTGGTGCCGAGGCCGGGGATCATCCGCTGCCCGGCGGGCCCGCCGAAGGTGGTGGAGCCGACCGAGTCGATCGCGACCACCCGCACCGAAGGCTTGACGTCGCGCAGGAACCGCGCGCAGCCCATCAGCGTGCCGGTGGTGCCCGCGCCGACGAACAGCACGTCGAGGTTCGGGACGTGGCGCAGGATCTCCTGCGCGGTCCGGTTGTAGTGCGCGCCCCAGTTGCCCGCGTTCGCGTACTGGTTGAGCCACACGTAACCGTGTTCGCCGGCGAGCCTGCGGACCACCGCGATGCGCGCGCCGAGGAACCCGTGCTCCGGGTCCGGCTCGGTGACCACCTGCACGGTGCTGCCGAGGGTCTGCATGAGCTGGCGCGCGCCGAGGGTGCACCGCGAGTCGGTGACGCAGACGAACCGGTAGCCGCGGCTCGCGGCGACCGTGCTCAGCGCCACCCCGAGGTTGCCCGACGAGCTCTCGACCAGCGTCGAGCCGGGGCGCAACCGGCCCTCGCGCTCGGCGTTGTCCACCATCTGCACGGCGGCCTTCAGCTTGATCGAGCCGCTGAAGTTGAAGCCCTCGCACTTGAGCAGCAGCGGGAACCCGGCAAGACCGCGCAGGTCCACGTACAGGTCGTCGACGTTGAACTCTTGCGGAGTCGTGATGACGCGCATCGTGCCCCAATCACTCGGGTGGCCGGAACGGGTGAAGGTCATTCCCCGTGGCGGCGAAGGTCGTGGAAGAAGCCGTCCACCGGCCGCAGCTCGCCCGAGTCGCGCAGGGCGTCGTGCACGTGCCGTCCGACGGCGAGGTCGAGCACCCCGAGCCCGAACGGGGAGAAGATCAGCGTCCGGGCGGGATCGAGCGCGACCTCGCCGGTGATGACCTCGGCGAGCGTCCCGTTCAGGAAGTCGCGGTTGCCGGTCGCCTGCTCGGCGAGGTGCACCGAGGTGTTCGCGCGCAGGCAGTGGTCCACGTCGTCGACGATGTTCTCGGCGGCGAGGACGACCTCGGGGGAGAGGTCGCGCAGCGAGACGTTGAGGACCAGCGGCGCGTGCGAGAACCAGCCGGGGTCGGTCACGTGCGGGGTCGCCGCGACGGTGGCGAACACGACCAGGTCGCTGGCGCGGATCAGGCTCTCCGCGTCCTCGTGGACCTTCACCTCGGCCGTGTCGGTGCGGTTCAGGTAGCCGCGGAAGCCCTCGGCGTGCTCGGCGGACAGGTCGTGCACGCCGATCTCGTCGAACTGCCAGCCGGTGGCCGCGAGGTAGGTGTGGATGTAGCGCGCGATCAGGCCGGTGCCGACGATGCCGAGCCGGCGCGGGCGCGCGCGGTGCTCGGACAGGCGCTGCGCGGCCAGTGCGGCGGACGCCGCGGTGCGCACCGCGCTGATGATCGAGCTTTCCAGGCAGGCGAACGGGTAGCCGGTCTTCTGGTCGTTGAGGATCAGCACCGCGGACGCGCGCGGGATGCCGTCGGCGATGTTCTCGGGGAAGCTGGAGATCCACTTCACGCCGTCCACCGCGACATCACCGCCGACCGAAGCGGGCAGCGCGATGATGCGCGAGGTCGGGCGGTCGGGGAAGCGGAGGAAGTAGGACGGCGGGTTCACCGTCGCCTGCTGGTGGTGCAGCAGGTAGGTCGCCTCGGTCAGCTCGACGATCTCCTTTTCCCGGTGGCCAAGCACCTCGTGCACCTGCGCCCCGGAGATCACCGAGAACGTCGGGCTGCTCTGCTGTTCGGGCATCGACATGCTCCTCGCGCTCCCATTCGTGTTCTGTCGACGTCCACCGTCTGCCAGCCCGCTGACACCCTGCTGACCCCGAGCTGACGAGCTGAATTCCTGGTCAGCGCGCCGGTCACCGGCTAGATTCAGGTGGTCGCTCGCGGTGGCGGGGGACTTCGAGGAGGGGTTCGAAGTGCGCGTAGCGGTCGCGGAAGACCAGTTCCTGCTCCGGGACGGACTGGTGCGCATGCTCGAAGCGCACCGCTTCGACATCGTCGCGGCGGTGGGCAGCGGCCCGGAGATGCTGGCCGTGATGACGGAGCAGAAGCCCGACGTCAGCCTCATCGACATCAGGATGCCGCCGACGTTCACCGACGAGGGCCTGCGCACCGCCTTGCAGGCGCGGAAGATCCACCCCGGCCTGCCGGTGCTGCTGCTGTCGCAGTACGTCGAGCAGCTCTACGCGAGGGAGCTGCTGGAGGACGGCACGGGCGCCGTCGGCTACCTGCTCAAGGACCGCGTGTTCAACAGCCAGCAGTTCGTGACCGCGCTGCACCAGGTCGCCGCCGGCGGCACCGTGATGGACCCGGACGTGGTGGCGAAACTGCTGAGCCGGACCAGCTCCGACAGCACCATCGACCGGCTCACCGAGCGCGAGCGGGAGGTGCTGGGCCTGATGGCGGAGGGCCGCTCGAACGCGGCGATCGCGGCGGCGATGGTGGTCACCGAGAAGGCGGTGGCCAAGCACATCAGCAGCATCCTGACGAAGCTCGACCTGCCGCCGTCGACCGACGACAACCGGCGGGTGCGCGCGGTGCTCACCTACCTCGGCGCCTGATCCGTTCGGTCGCTACGGTGCGCGGAGCGAAGGTCGCCGAAGACGCCAATTCCGACCACGTGAGAATCCCGAGGTGGACCGACATCACCTTCCCGAACCGTCCGCCGCAGGTCTACATGATCACCATCCTGTGACGGGCCGCGGCTGAGCGCCGGTCGTCAAGCCGGTCGCGCGGCGATCAGGCGCACGGTGGCGATCGCGCGGTCGATTTCATCGTGGCTGTTGACGATTCCGGCGCCCATGCGGACGGTCGCACCCGCGTACGGGGACGTGGCGGCTCTGATTCGGTGTGCCCCCAGTGCCGCCACGACCTCGCCGGCGCCGCGGCCTGAGATCTGGAAGCAGACGAGACCGCCGGCCATGGCCGGGTTCCGCGGGGTGAGCAGCCGGATGCCGGGGGTTTCGGCCAGCTCCTGCCGCAGTCGCGTGTTCAGCTCGCGGATCCGGGCGGCGATCGCGGATCGCCCGATGCGAAGGTGGAACCCGGCCGTTTCCGTCAACGCGAAGACGTTGGCGTAGTCGGTGAACCCGCCGGGCGCGAAGTAGGACGCCCGGGTGGCGGGCAGGGGGCGGTTGCCGCGCCAGCACGCGTGCAAGGTGGCGTCGATTTCGAACGACGGGATCGTGGGTGAGATCTGCCGCCACGCCCGCGCGCGCCCGTGCACGACGCCGGTGCCCGCCGGGCCGAGGAACCACTTGTGCGCACCGGCGATGAAGAAGTCGCCGCCAAGCCGGGCGGCGTCGTGGTCCTCCGCGCCGAAACCCTGCACTCCGTCGACGACGAGGAGGCAGCGATCCGCTTCGTCGCGATCGCGATTGGCGTCCGCGACGACGGTGGCGATTTCCGGCAGCGGGAGTTTGACGCCGGTGCGGGAGCTGACCCAGGTCAGGCCGAGGCAACGGGTGCGCGGGGTGAGCGCGGCGCGGACCCGGTCGAGGATCTCCTCCCTGGTCGCGCGGGCGGGGTCGCGGTACAGCGCGCACTTGCGCACGGCCGCCCCGGTCTTTTCGGCGGCGCGGTGCATCGCTTGGTGGTGCGAATAGTGGGCGTCGTGGGTGAGCACCATTTCGGCACCGGCCGGAATGGACAGTCCGTTGTAGACCAAGGCCAGCCCGGAGGTGGTGCTGGGGACGAAGGCGACCTCTTCGGCAGGCGCTCCCAGGTAGCCGGCCATGGCGGCCTTCGCCTGGAGGTAGGGGCTCTCAGCGGAGACCCCGGAACCCAGCTCGGCGAGGTCGCCGAGCAGGAACGTCTCCAGTAGCTGGGGATCGGCGTCCAGCCGGGCCCGCCAGTGGTCCGCGGCGGTGCGGACGACGGCGGGCGGGGAGGCCAGGAAGAAGTTCGCCAGGTGGATCCGGGACCGGTCCAAGCGGAACTCGGGGCGGAGTGCCCGCCACGCCGCTTCCGCCGCGCCCGCAAGGGGAAGGCGTTGCGCGACCGCGTTCATCCGATGGTCAGCGTCGCGTACTTGGGGGTGACGTGCCTTGCCTCGAACCTGGCCTTGTCGACCAGCGCGAACGCCATCCACCCCGCGCCGACGACGTCCTGTGCGTCCCGGACGGTGACCTCCCACTTGCTGCGCAGGTCTTCGGCGGCCACGCAGCGGACGGTGGTCTCGATCTCGGCGCCGACGGCGATCGGGCCCCGGTGGTCGAAGTGCTGTCCGCTGCCCAGCGAGCAGTGTCCGTGCGGCATGTCCTCCAGCAGCACCGTCATGCAGTACTGCTCGCACAGCCTGATCAGTACGTAGGAGGCGACCACGGGGGGCTTGTCGGTCCATTCAGGACCGGGGCCGCCGAGTTGCACGCAGTCGGCGGGCTGAGTCGTGTAACGCGTACTGCGGGTTTCGCCGACCCGGGCAACCGCGGCGGAACCGGACCGGCGGCGGCCGAGGAGGGCGCCGGTGAACAAGGGCATCGGGATCACCGGACCCGGGCGGTGCCGGGCACGGGCTCGACGGCCAGTGGCGCGGAGAACGGATCCGGCAAGTAGGCCCGCACCACAATTGCTTTGACGCCCGCGGTGGCGGCGATTTCGTCGATATCCACGCAGAGTTTTTCGTCGAACAATTCTTGTGCAACGGAAAGAATGTAGTCGTGCATCGGCTGAGTCTCCCAACAGTGCGGGCGCTTCGGGAAAGTGAAATAGCGAAGATGGCTGTTCGAATAGCGGATGCCGGGCGTCTCGCCGCTGAGAACCCCGTATGGGCCCTGCCGGGTGTCCTTGGGTGACCTTTACCGGCTGTCGTAACGGTACAAGCCAGGAACAGGTCACCTCAAGTGCCCAGTTGATCACTCTTTCACAGTTAACACCTGAGCCACGTCCGTTAACGCCTGCGCCATGCGTGCGTCTCGTTGCGACCGCGGATTGTTTCCGCATGGCTTGATGAGTGTTGCGCAGGGCACAGGAAGACGCTGCTCGCGGTGCGAATTCGAGAAGTCCGCGTTTTGTCAAGATCTTGGGCGATGAAGTCAAGAACCTCGGGCCGATCGGGCAACCCGTGCATTCGGCTCAGGGCTCGCCGGTCGAATCGTGCGCCTGCGCGAGCATTGCCTTCGACGCCAACCCGCACGCGTCCGGCGCGGCTGGCTTTGGCTGTCCGGGTTGTGCTCAGGTGAAGAGGTCTTCGCCCTCTTCGCCGGATGGGTCCATGCTCAGCAGATCTTCGTGCAGCGAAGCGAGTTCCCTCTTGGTCGGCTCGAACTCCGGGGTGCACTCGACCAGGCACCAGCCCGGAGCGTCCGCCGGTGCGTCCTCGTCGCGTCCCAGCGCGGTCAACCGGTACAGAAGCTGGAACGCCGCGTCGTAAGCCGCGTTCCTGGCGAGCCGGGTCAGATCCTGCCGATCGGCACCGGCGGCCAGCAGCCGGGCCGCGGCCGGAGTCGCCTCCAGCGCGCCCGGTTCGGACCAGCCGTCGATCATGTCGGGCCAGATGGCTCGAAGGACAAGGTCCCTGGCTGCCCCGGAATTCTCGTCCTCGGTGGAGTGCGTCGACATGCCTGGGGATCTTGGCACAGTGACGTCCGCTATGCGGTGGTTTCGCTGCGAATGCCCCCGTCAGCCGAGGTCTCGGATGCCCCACATGCGCACGATCTCGGCCATCGGGGTCAGCTCGTCCGGGGTTTCACCGAGTGGTGCGAATGCGCCGGAGGGGTGGCCGCGGTCGTCGGGTGCTTCGTGCCAGGTGGTGTTTTCGCCGTCGGTCAGGGTCAGCAGGTGGTGGTGGCAGCCTGGGCAGGCGGTGTCGCGGCGCCAGTCGTCTTCGTCGAGGCGGAACAGGTCGTAGGGGGCGAACCGTCTTCCGCAGTCGAGTTCGACTTCGTGCTCGTGGCCGCGGTAGTGGCGCAGCCGGTGCACTGTTCGGCCGGTGTCGCTGGCGTGGCGCACGTAGGTGACGTGGAAGCTCATGTCCGGCCCCTCCAGGCGGCGCAGTTCTCGCACAGGTTCTTCGCGGTCCGGATGCTCGGGCCGAACGCGGTGCCGCACGCGGTCCGCAGCGTCACGCCGTCGCGGTTGCGGAACACGCGCACGATCCAGTGCTGACGATCGTCGTCACAGCTCGCCCAGCTCATAACAGCGCCACCAGATCACGCCGGGCGAGCGGCTCGACGTGCTCGTAGCCGAACGCCTCATCGAGCACCACGCGGGTACGCCCCGCTGGCACCTCGTACCTCGGCGGCACGGAGACGGCGAGCCAGCGCGCGACGGGGAGGATCGCCGCGAGCGCGAACAACGGAACCACCAGAAACGCGGCCATCCCAATCTCCTTCGGCAGGTGGGGAGCGGTGGGCCCGCCGGGTAGCGGACCCACCGCCCGGGCCTTCACCGCCGGCGCATCTTGGTTCGGAGGAACCGAGAAAGCGGCCTTGGCCCGATGGCAGGTTATAACTGGACATGGACAGCTATCTAGACTCGAATGGGCGAACTGCGCAACTGGTGATGGATGAGGCAGGATGTTGACGGACAGTTGTCTGGAGAAGGAGCACGAATGGCGCAACAGAACCCGCAGCGGTTCGAACTCGGTGAGATGCTCCGCACCCTCCGAGAGCGCGTGGGCGTTCAGGCGAAGACCGTCGAAGACGATCTTCGCTGGTATCCGGGCAAGGTGTCCCGCGTCGAGCAGGGCAAACGAGTCCCGGTCGCCGCCGAGATCGATCGACTCGCCGACCTGTACAAGCTCAACGAGGGCGAGCGGAGCACCCTGCACCTGCTGGCCGATGCGGCGAGGAAGCGCGAGTCGTCGGCGCACGTGGCCGACTTCGCGCAGACCTACGTGACGCTCGAACGCGCTGCGATCCAGATCGACCACTTCGATGCTGAGCTGATCCACGCGCTCGTCCAGACGGAGGCGTACGCGCGAGCACTGCTCGACATGTCACTGGAAGGACAGGTCGCCGACCTCGTCGCAGATCGGATCGCGCGGCAGGCGATCCTTGCTCGGCCGGAGCCGCCACGCTTGCGGGTCTTGCTCGGTGAGGCGAGTCTGCATCGCATGGTCGGCGGTGCCGACGTGATGCGAGAGCAACTCGATCACCTGCTTCAGGCTGGAAAGCGACCGAACGTGTCGATCCGGATCCTGCCGAACTCCGTCGGCGCCTACCGCACGATCGGCGTGGGCTTCAAGATCCTGCGCCTCGCTTCGCCGAACCTCACGAGGGTCTACATCGAGGGCATGACCGACGCGACCTATATCCACGAAGCTGACGAGACGGCGGTCTACGAAACGGCCTTTGACGAGGTCTGGGGTAAGGCGGCGAACAACGTTGAGTCTGGGAACATCCTCCGTAGGCGCATCGAAGAGATCGACTGACGGAGGAGCCAGCGTGGACGAGGCGTGGAGGAAATCTTCGTGGACTCAAGGTGAGAGCAACTGCGTCGAGGTGCGGTTGACGGCGCGCGTCGAGGTGCGGGACACCAAGGACCGGCCGGGTGGCCAGATCGACCTCGCCCCGGCGGCGTGGGGCGCGTTCCTCGCGCGCCTCGGCGGTTGAGCCGAGCACGACGAACGCCCCCGGCACCATCTTGGTGCCGGGGGCGTTCCGTGTCGGGTTCCGGGTGCGGCCGGGAAGAGCGCAACCGGAATCGCGGACGGCGATCTCCATCTCTTCCCGCGGCAGGGCGGCGACTCAGGTCCACAACGGACTGATAGGAAACCTGCCTGAGTGCTGTCATGCGGTAGGCGTATGACGGGTTGCGCAACAGGTCTTGGACACCGTCGCGGTGCCGGGATTTGATCGGGGCATGGAGAAATACGACGGAAAGCGCGCACTGGTCACCGGGGGCAGCGGTGGAATCGGCCTGTCGATCGCACGCCTGCTGGCCGCGGCGGGCGCTCGGGTGATGGTCACGGGGCGTGCGGAAGCCGCACTCGAAACCGCGAGCGAAGAGGGCCTGATCGCGGTCCGCAGCGACGCCACCTCGAAAGCCGACATCGACGCACTGGCAGGAAGGGTCGAGGACACGTTCGGTCAACTGGACGCGGTGTTCCTGAACGCGGGCACCGCCGACTCGACATCGTTCGAGGCGATGACAGAGCAGCGGTACGACGCCGTGTTCGCGGCCAACACCAAGGGGCCCTACTTCACCTTGCAGCGGCTGCTGCCGTTGCTGGCCGAGGGCGGTGGCGTGGTGCTGACCACCTCGATCGCGAACGAGCTGGGGCTGCCGGACCACGGCGTCTACTCGGCGAGCAAGGCCGCCCTCCGGTCGATGGCGCGGACCTGGGCTCGCGACCTGCTGCCGCGCGGTGTCCGGGTCAACGCGGTGAGCCCGGGGCCGATCGACACCGGCATTCTGCTCAGGGGCCTGCCCGCCGACGTGGTGGCGGAAATGTCGGAGGGCTTCGTCGCCCAGATTCCGATGCGGCGCCTGGGGAATCCGGAGGAGGTCGCGCGTGCCGCCCTGTTCCTCGCCTTCGACGCGACCTACACCACCGGCGCCGAGCTGACCGTCGACGGTGGCGGCACCCAGTTGTGACGGTTGCGAGGATCGTGGACCGCGAGCTCGGCGCCAGCTCAGTCGACCAGCGTGAGAGGCGTATCGCTGAGGCGGTCCGCGAGCAGGTCGCCGAGCAGCGGTCCGCGAGGCTGCGTTGAACCCGGCGCTCCCCGAGGCCCATCGCGGCTGTCATGGGCACGGCGAACGCCCCCGGCATTTCTCGGTGCCGGGGGCGCTTGGCGAAGGCTACCTCGGCGTCTGGACGGGGACCTGCGGCGCCGAAGGGGATCGCCGCTTCCCGAGGATCAAGCCGTGGAACACGTTGAGCCGTTGGATGTTCCCGGTGCCCTCCATGAACTCCACGCCCCTGGCATCGCGCACGAGCTTGTCCAGCAGCGGGTGCTGCACGCGCGCGCCGGGGCCGAAGAACTCGCACGCGGCCACCGTCACGTCCTCGGCAAGGCGGCAGGTGCGGGCCTTCGCCGCGGACGCGAGCTGTCCGCCGTCGCGGCCGTAGTCCACCGCGGCCGCCGCCATGTGCAGCAGTTCGCGGGCGCAGTCGATGCTCGCGCCGAGCCGGTCGAGCCGGTCGCGTTCGGAAAGTGTGAGCAGGGCGCGATTGTGCAGTACGTATTCGTATGCCGCGCGGGCGATCCCGAGCGCGACCGCCGCCACCGAAGAGCGCAGCCGGTCGAAGACCTGCACCGCCGCCCACATCCCGCGCTTGGTCGGCGGGAGGTGCATGCCCAGCACCCGGTTCGACGGCACCTCGACGCTTTCGAACCGCAGTGCGCTGATCCGCGCGCCGCGCATGCCGAGCGATTCGATCGGCTCCGCGAAAACACCGGGGAGCGCGGTTTCCAGCAGCACCGCGGTCACCCCGAGCGGCCCGGACCGGTGCCGCGCCAGCACCACGCCCATCTCGGCGCGCGACGCGTTGCCCACGTAGCGCTTCTCGCCGGTGAGCACCGAAGGCGCGCCGTCCTTCCCGAGCACCAGCGCGGTCCGCATGGCCGCCGCGTCCGAACCGCTTTCCGGTTCGGTGAGCCCGAAGAACGTCCACGTCGGCTTCGCCAGCAGCCTGTCGTAGTACCACTGCTTCTGCTCGGTGTCGCCGAGGACGTCGACGAGCACACCGGACATCGACGGGCCCGGCGCGCCCAGCAGCAGCCCCGCGTCGCCGACGGCCAGCTCCTCCATCAGGACCGTCCGCTCCAGCGCCGTCGAGCAGTGGAACCGGTACCCGCCGATCAGCTCGGGGGAGTGCCCGTACTCCGGCGGGATCATCAGCGTCGACATGAACCGGACCCCTGGCAGGTCGAGGTGCTTCCCGATCCCGTCCGGGTCCCGGTCGACGTCGAGCGCCGCCGCGCGGAAGTCGCCGGCCCATTCCCGTGCCTGGCCCCGCAGCGCGAGCAGCTTGTCGTCGAGAGCGAACATCAGTCCTCCTTCCCGAGGTTCGAGGCGTAGGCGTCGGCGAGCAGCTCCGACGCCCTGGCCAGCCTGCCCGCGCCCGCCGCGGTGAACCCGCTGGCGCCGAGCGTGCGCAGGAGGCCGCGGTCGGCGCCCGAGAGCCGCTCGTGCACGTGGCGGAGCAGCCGCGGGCGCGGTGCCGGCCCGTCGCCGTGCAGCACGGCGGCGGCTTCGAGCTGATCGATCAGCGCGTCGGCGAGCGCGTCCTTCAGCACCGGGTGCAGCAGGAGGCTGCCGTCCTGGGCATGTCTTCCCGCGAGGTAGTCGACGCACCGCTCCAGCAACGCCTCGGACAGCCCGAGCCGCACGCCGGCCACACCGCGCGCCCAGTTCAGCCGCACGACGTCCCCGTGCGGGGCGGCGTCGTGCGGCGCCGGGTGCCGGTACTGCACGAGCGGCCCGCCCGGCGCGTCCAGTTCGCCGGGCAGCAGCCGTTCCCGGCCGCGGTCGAGCACGGTCCCGTCGAGCCACACCTGGCTGGTGTCGGCGGCGAGACCGGCGGGAAGCACCGCGAACCCGTCACGGCTGAACGGCAGCAGCCCCGGCAGCAGGTACCGCTGCAGCTCGTACAGCGCGGGCGCGGCCCCGAGCGTGCGCGCGGTGGCGCGCCCGCGGTCCCACACGTCGGCCTGGGTGGTCGTCGTCATCGTTTTCTCCCCTCACGAAGCGAGGCACAGCGACAGCTCGCCGCGGCTCGCGTCGTAGTCGGCGAACACGGTCGGACCCGCGACGGCGCGCCAGATCCCGCCGCACGGCCTGCCGCCTGCCCCGGGTTCGTCGCCGAGGATCCCGGGTCCCGGCACCACCTCCGGGGTGCCCAGTTCCGCCACCCGCGCGGCCAGCAGTCCGTCCACATCGGACGGACCGACCCCGCGGAACTGCTCGACGGACAGCGTGCTGCCCGCCGAGGCGTCCAGTACCAGCGCCACGGCGACATCGCCACCCGGTTCGGGTGCCGTGCCCCCGTCGCACGAGGCGGTGGACTGGTCGGCGAGCAGCAGCAGCACACGCCGGTAGGAGTGCCGCCTGCTGTAGTCGGCGATGATCCGCAGCGCGGTGTACGCCGCGGACGCGCCCTGGTCGGACACGCTGAAGGTGAGTGGGTCACCGGGCAGCGCGTGGTTCAGGTAGGTGGCTGGCGAGACCCACGGGTGCAGGTCCGGTGTCGCGTGCGCGACGAGGACGAGGTCGAACTCCTCGTCCAGCTCGCCCGCGGTGCGCAGCAGCGAGACGATGTCGCGTGCCATCGCCGCGAAGGTGGTTCCGACCACGGAATCCGCCTTCGCGACCGTTCCCCGCCGTGCCTGCCGTGCTGTTGCGTCGTTCAGGAACCCGAGGACGTCGGGATCCTCGACGCGGCAGCCCGGTTCGGGGAACTCCCTCCGGACGATCCTGGCCAGCCGGAGCGGGAGTTCGGCGCCGCGCGCCGGACTCCCGCCCTCGGCCAAGCGGGGAACTGTGGTGCCGCCGGTCCGGTACACCGCTACAGCTGACCCGTGACGAAGTCCGCCAGCGAGCCGACGGTGTGGAAGTCGCTCATCTCGAAGCCGTCCGCCTCGAGCTCGATGTCCAAGGTCTCCTCGAGCTGCATCAGCAGTTCGAGCACACCGGTGGAGTCGAGGCCGAGCTCGTCGAACAACCGGGTCTCCTCGGTCAGCGACGGCAGCTCGTAGTCGAGGACACCGGCCAGTGCGTCGCCGATGGCCGAGGTGACGCGTGCGCGGTCGGTGGCCTGGATGGTGGTTGCGTCGGACATGGTCGCTCACGACCTTTCTGTGATTACTTTCTTGGTGGGAAAGGGTTTCAGCGGGCAGGCTGCTCGCTGGGCGCCACGTGGTGCAGGCGCTGGTGGGAAAGCAGGTCGGCGGTGGTGTCCCGCTCGCGGATGAGGTACGGCTTGCCGTCGTGCACGAGCACCTCGGCCGGGTAGCCGTGGCTCAGGAACAGCACCGGTGACGCGGTGGGCCCGTAGGCGCCGGAGCGGTGCACGCCGATCAGGTCGCCCTGGCGGACCGGCGGCAGCGCCACCTTCTTGCCGAGCGTGTCGTTCGGCGTGCACAGCGGGCCGGTGACCTGCCAGCTCTCGTCGGCGGGCTCGTCGGCGCGGTTCAGCACGGACATCGGGAAGTTCCGCTTGACGAAGGAGCCGATGCCGACCGCGGCCATGTGGTGGTTCGTGCCACCGTCGGTCACCGCGAACTTCTCGCCGAGCGATTCCTTCGTGTACTCGACGCGGACGACGTAGGTGCCCGACATCGCGGTGAGGTAGCGGCCCAGTTCCATCACCAGCCGCGTGTCCGGGCGGCGCGTGGCGAACTCGTCGAGGATCGGGTTGACCTTGCCGGCCAGCTCGTCGACGTCGAGGTCGTGCTCGTTCTCGAAGTAGGCGATGCCGAGCCCGCCACCGATGTCGACCATTTCCAGCGGGAACCCGTGCCGCACCGAGATCTTCTCGGCCAGCTCCAGGATGCGGCTGGTGTTCTCGGCGATCGAATCGGCGCTCAGGATGCGCGTGCCCATGTACACCTGCACGCCCATCAGCCGGACGTTCGGGTGCCGCGCGCCCACCGTCGGGTCGGCGAGCACCTGCGCCTCGTCGATGCCGAACTGGCGCGGCTTGCCGCCCATGGTCAGGCCGGAGCCCTTGACCGCGAAGGACGGGTTCACCCGCAGCGCCACGTTCGCGACGATGCCGCGCGCCTGCGCCAGCCGGTCGATCCGCTCCAGCTCGCCGAAGGACTCGCAGATGATCGCGTAGATGCCGGCGTCGAGGCAGGCGGCGATCTCGTCGACGCTCTTGCCAGGCCCGAGGAAGAGGATGTCCGAGGGCCGCACGCCCGCTCGCAGCGCGGTTTCCAGCTCTGCCAGCGACGACACCTCCGCCCGCGCGCCGTGTGCGTGCAGCAGCGCGCAGATCGAGATGTTCGGGTTCGACTTCATCGAGAAGAAGATTTCGAGCGACGGGTGCAGCCTCGCCCGCAGGCCGGTCAGGCGCGCGCCGAGCTCGTCGCCGTCGTAGACGTAGAGCGGGGTGCCGAACTGGCCGGCGATTTCGGTGGCGCCAAGCCCGCCAACGGTGAACTCGGTCATGCTGGTGCTCCTCGGGTCAGCCGGGCGGTGATGGCCCGGTCGAGTTCGGCGGCACGGTCGACGGAGTTGGCCACGATCAGGCCGTAGAGCCTGCCGTCGAATCCGGTGCCGTCCGCCGCGGCGGCGGCGTTGACGGTCGCGTAGTTGTTGATCAGCAAGCCTTCTCGGCTCTCGGCCGTCCACAGCAGATCGTTGAGCGTCGCGCGCGCTTCGGCGAAGGGCAGCGGCGCGTCGAGCCGGAGCCCGTAGTGCCGCGCGATCGCGACCTGGCCCTCGCCGAGGAACCGGTCCTGCAGCCGGATCTGGTAGGTGGACATGTTGTGCCGCGCGTTGATCTCGATCACCGGGTGGATCTCGCCATCGGGGCCGACGATCGCGTCGACACCGACCACGCCGAAGAACCCGTCGGAGTGCAGCTTCTTGCCGAGCTGCTCCGCGGTCCCCCGCAGGATGTCCACCTGGGACTCCGACAGCGCGGCGGGGAACCGGTGTCCCTTGTGGACACCGCCCTCGGTGATCGCCTCCTTGACGAAGTCGAAGTGCACCGAGCCGTCGGCGGCGAGGGTGAACTGGTAGTTCAGGTCGGCCCGCTTCGCCACCCACTCCTCGATGACGAACCCGATGCGCTCGTACCCGCCCTTGGCGACCTGCTTGGCGATCATCCGCTGCAGGCGCTGCAGCCGCGAGACGGAGTCCACCACGGAGATGCCCTTGCCGGACACCCCGAGCGCCTCCTTCAGCACCACCTTCTGCCCGGTTTCGAGCACCTCGGCCGCCCCGGCGACGGCTTGTTCGAGTTCGTCGAGCGTCGTGGCCGCCCAGCCCTTCGGCTGCGGGATGCCCAGCTCGTCGGCGGCGCGCCTGCTGTAGACCTTGCTGTTGACCGTCTTGCAGATCGCCGCCGACGGCGCGCCGAGCGTCAGCCCGGTGCTTGCGACGAGGCGTTCCTCCACTTCGGACACGCCGTGCGGGATGAGCCGCGCGCCGAGCGCACCGAGGCTGCACAGCGCGTCCAATACGGACTGGTCGGCCAGCGCGTCCTCGGTGACCGTGCGCTGCGGGTCGCCGGTGCCGACCGCGTGGATCCTCGGCAGGTCGATGCCGAGGTCGGTGAGGTAGCGGAGATAGGACTCCTCCGGCGCGGACTTGAGCACGACGTGGTCGCCGCCGCCGGCGAGCAGCAGGGCGAACTCGTCCATCCGGTTCACCACGGCGACACCGGAACTGGAGGACACCCTCGGCAGCCCGCATTCGCCGCGGGCCCACTGCTCTTCGACCTCGAGGTTGCCGAGGAAGACCAGCGGCACGCCGGGTGCCCCGATCGCGGTCTTGAGCCTGCTGTGGAAGTTCGGTGCGGTCATGGGTCGGACATCCCCTCTAGTGCTCGAACAACATCGCGGAGAAGGTCGAGCCGAGCCCGACCGAGGTCATCAGGTAGCGCTGGCCGGGAGCCAGCACCCCGAGGTCGTGCGCGGTGCGGTAGTTCAGGAACGGGTCGGCGCAGAAGCAGTGGCCGGTGACCGGCACGTT
This sequence comes from Amycolatopsis minnesotensis, assembly GCF_039529815.1. Classification (NCBI taxonomy): domain Bacteria; kingdom Bacillati; phylum Actinomycetota; class Actinomycetes; order Pseudonocardiales; family Pseudonocardiaceae; genus Amycolatopsis; species Amycolatopsis minnesotensis. The sequence goes on from NZ_BAAANN010000030.1 coordinate 53,276, forward strand.
GTCGAGGAAGACCCGCTTCGGGTCCAGCCCCATCGCGGCCGCCGCCCTCGTCCAGGAGATCGTGTTGACGTTGTGCGGCAGCACGATGTCCACATCGGACAGTTCGAGACCGGCGGCGCGAGTCGCCTCGCGCATCACCTCGGCGAGCCCGTCGCCGTAGATCTGCCGGAACTGCGCGGCGACCTCCGGTGACATCACCACCGCGGCGTCTTCCCTGCCGTAGGAACGCGTGGCGTAGCCGAGCATCCTGTCCTGCGAGGTGCCGGGCCCGACCAGTGCCGCCGCGGCCGCTTCGCCCATGATCGCGACGTCGGGGATCATCCGCACGGACTGGCTGAACGCCTTCTCGCCCATCAGCACCAGTGCCAGCGCGTCCGGGTCGCCGTCGGCCGCGAGCAGCGTGCCGCACAGGTCGACGGCGAGCAGCCCGGAGGCGCAGGCGTGATCGGACACCGTGAACGTCGAAGCGTGCCGCAGGCCGAGCGCGTCGCTGGCGATCAGCAGCGGGCTGTCCGGGTAGGGCGCCGTGGTGGTCACGGTGCGGGCGCGCACCACGTACTTGATCCGGTGCTCCTGCCCGGCGAGCTCGGCCAGCTTCCCCGCCGCGGCGAGGAGGAGTTCGACCTCCCCCTCCTCGCTGCGGCAGACCTCGGAGAGCCCGTAGAGCCGGTGGAACCGGCGCAGCTGCGTGTCCGTCAGCCCCAGCTCGTCCTGCAGGCTCGCGATCGGCACGCCAGGAGGCAGGTGCGAGGCCACCCCGACAAGTGACGTCATGGCTGTGCTCCCCTCGGTCCTTTGTGGTCGGTTGGTCAGTGGGTGAGTGCCTGCTGCTCGGACAGCGCGCGCAGCCTGGGCAGGCCGCGCTCGCCCTTGCGGCCCGCGCCACGGCTGACTTCGAGCGGGTCCCAGCCGGGGGCGCGCTCGGGAAGCAGTTCGGAGTTGCCGTAGACCTTGCCCCGGTACACCTCGGGCATCAGCTCCTCGCCCATCACCGCCGAGGCCGCCGCCACACCGCTCACCGCGACGCTGACGATCCCGGCGCCGAAGCGCGTGTTCTGTCCTGCCACGTAGAGCCCGCCGACCGGCGTGGTGACGTCCGGGCGGTGCCCGGCCCGCCCCCAGGTCGCCAGCCCGAACGGGGTGCCGCCGCTGGAGCGGATGTAGCGCTCGTGGGTCAGCGGGGTCGCGGTCTCGACATGCGTGACGTGCGGCCGGATCGGCCCGAGGATGTCCTCGGCCAAGTCGAGCAGCCCGTCGGTGAGGCGCTGCTTCGCCTTCTGGTACGCGGGATCGCGGCGGTAGTTGCCGCCGTTGACCGGGCCTTCGCTGACGCCCCACGGCTCGTACCCCGGCGGCACTAGCGTCATCACCTCGAAGTTCGCATGACCGGGCGGGCACACCGTCGCCGTGCCGTGGTCCTTGATCGAGGTGAACGACATGAACGCGAAGGGCAGTTCGTCGAAGTCGCCTTCGATCACCTTGCGGTAGGCGGTCTCGATGTCCTCGTTCGGCCAGTACCAGACGTTGCCGTTCGGGATGTCCAGCTCGCGGTCCATCGCGACGTAGGTGGTCGAGGTCGCCAGCCGCATCGTGGCGTCACGGCTGCGCTTCACCGCCGCGGCGGGGAAAGCGCCCTCGGCCAGTTCGAGCACGGTCCTGCGGTAGTCCGCATTGGACACCACGACCGGCGCGTTCAGCTTCCTGCCGTCGGCGAGGGTGACGCCGGTGGTCCTGCCGTCGGTGACGTCGATCCTGGCCACCCGCGCGTTCGTCCACAGCGCACCGCCGTGCGATTCGATCGCCTCGACGAACGCGGCGACCAGCGCCTGCCCGCCGCCGGCCGGGTAGTAGCTGCCGCGCATGTAGTCGTCGACCATGTTGGCGTGCAGCACCACCAGCGTCTGGTTCGGCGCGGTGGCGTAGTTGCCCGAGGTCGCGGCCAGCACGGTCCTCGCCCGCGGCGACAGTCCACAGTGGTCGAAGAGCTGGGTCAGCATCCGGTGGTTCCACCGGCGGATCTCCGGCGGCAGGTTCATCACGTCGGAGCCGGGGACGCCGAGCAGCCTTCCCCGGTTGGCGTCGGCGACCGCCGCGCACACCGTGACGAACTCCGAAAGGCCGGCGGCCTCCTCCGGCATCGCGGCGACCAGCCGCTCGCGGTAGCGGTCCCAGCTCGCCGGCACCTCCACCGTGACGCTGGGCAGGACCACGCGGTCGTAGCGCTCCTGGTCGAGCGGGCGGAAGGTCACCCTGTCCTCGATGCCCAGTCCACTGAGGATGGACGGCAGGATGCCGCCGTGCCCGCAGTCGCCGAGGTAGTGCACGCCGACGTCGAACTCGTAGGCACCGCGCCGCCGGAACATGTGGCTGTTGCCGCCCGCGACGTCGTAGGCCTCCAGCGCGAGCACCTTGCGCCCGCTCGCCGCGAGGTACGCCGCCGCGGTCAGCCCGCCGATCCCGGTGCCGACGACGATCGCGTCCCAGTTCTCCCGCGTTCCCGTCGCCGGGAAATCGCCTTCGAAAGCCATCGATCTTCTCCAAGCTGTTGAGAGGGCCCGCTTGCCGGGGCCGGGTCCTAGATGGTCAGACCGCCGTGGATTTCCATGACGTTGCCGGTGATGTAGCCCGCCTTGTCCGAAACCAGGAAGGCGACCAGCTCGGCCACCTCCTCCGGGGTGCCGAAGCGCCGCATCGCGATCTGCGAGAGCAGCTTCTTGCGCGCGGGTTCGGCGAGCGCGGCCACCATGTCGGTGTCGATCAGGCCGGGCGCGACCGCGTTCACCCGCACCCCGAACCGGCCGACCTCCTTCGCCAGCGCCTTGGTGAAGCTGATCACCCCGCCCTTGGACGCGGAGTAGTTGGCCTGCGTCGGGTTCCCGTACACACCGGACACGGAGGACAGCGTGACCACGGAACCGGTGCGGCGCTTGCACATGTCGAACACCGCGGGGCGGCAGACGGTGAACACGCCGTCGAGGTTGGTCCGCAGCACCGCGCCCCAGTCCTCGTCGGACATCAGCGTCAGCGCGCCGTCCCTGGTGATCCCGGCCGAGGTGACCACCGCGTCGATCGGGCCCAGCTCCGCCTTGGTGGCGTCCAGCCACGCCTTCACCTGCGCGGAGTCGGCGACGTCGGCGCGCACCGCGAGCGAGCGCCCGCCCGCCGCGGCGATCTCCTTGCCCAGCGTTTCCGCGGCGTTTTCGTCGCTGCGGTAGCAGAATCCGATGTCGTAGCCGTCCTCGGCCAGCTTCACCGCGACCGCGCGGCCGATACCGCGCGAGCCGCCGCTGATGACCGCGACCTTGCGCCCGGTCATCGCACACCGCCTGCCAGCGCGGGCTCGCGCGCCTCGGTGCGTCCGGCCGCCGTGACGGGGTGCAGCTTCAGCAGCGCGGTGGAGATCGCGCCGTCGTCGTCGAGCGCGGTGATGACCGCGAGCCCGTCCTCGTCCCGCTCCGCGCCGAGCACGGTGGCGAGCTGGAACAGTGCCGAGACCGAAGCGGTGTCGCCGATCAGGTCGTGCGCCGCGGTGGTGTCCGCCCTGGTGCCGAACAGATCGCTCAGCGCGTTCCGCTCGTCGGCGCTCGCGGTGGTGCCCGCGGCGACCGAGACCTCGCCCTGCCGGACGCCGGCGCGGTGCAGCGTCCTGCTCACCGCGTCGCGGACGGCCTGGCCGCGGTTCCCGCCGACGCAGGTGGCCGACTCCACGGCGAGCAGCGATGCCAGCGGTGTGGCACCGCGGGCGATCGCGTGCGCGGCGGGCTCCAGCAGGACCATCGCGCAGCCTTCGCCGAGCGCGGGGCCGGGCGTGCCGTCCTGCGCGCACCGCTCGACCTTCGCGCGTGCCGTGCTGTACTCCTCGGCGGCACCGCAGAGCACCATCCTCGCCCTGCCGGTGGCCAGCAGCCGCCGCGCGTAGTTCAGGCCGACGAGCCCGGTCCGCCGTCCCGCCGCGACAGTCGCGTTAGGACCCTTGAGCTGGTGCCAGATGGCCACCTGGCCCGCCGCGCAGTTCATCACGCAGCTCGGCACCGCGGCCGGCTCGACGTGGTCCGGCCGCTCACCGACCAGTGACGCCCTGGTGAAGCCCATCATGCTTTCCGGGCTGCCGGTGGTGGTGCCGAGCACGAGGCCGGTGCCCTCGGCGAATTCGTCGTCGCGATCGGGAACCTGGGCCAGTAGCCGGCCCGCGGTCACCACGGCGAGTCCGGTCACCCGGTTCATCGACCGGGTGCCCTTGGCGCCCAACAGGCTCCGCACGTCGAAGTCCGGTACCAGCGCGGCGCGCTCGCCCGCGACCTGCCAGCGCTCCTCGTCCACTGCGTCCACAGTGGACTCGCCAGCGGTGAAGCCGTCGGTGAAGGCGTCGTGCCCGTATCCGAACGGGGAGATGGCCGACCACGCGGTGATCACCGGTGGCCCGTCGGGGTTGAGGTTCACCGCGTCGCTCCTTCCAGCTCGGCTTCGGCGCTTTCGGTGTTTTCGGTGCTTTCGGTGTCAAGGCGGCCGAAGATGACCACGGAGTTGTTGCCCCCGAAGGCCCAGCCGTTGTTCTGCACGATCCGCAGGTCCGCCGGCACCGACTCGTTCGGCACGCAGTCGACGGCGCATTCCGGATCGGTTTCCTCGTGGTTGACCGTCGGCGGCACGAAGCGGTCGGTGATCGCCAGGGCGCAGCCGATCGCGGCCAGCGCGCTCGCCGCGCCCATCGTGTGGCCCAGCATCGACTTCATCGACACCACGCGCGGGGTGTCCTCGCCGAACAGGTCCCTGATGGCCCTGGTCTCGGTGAGGTCGTTGGCCTTGGTTCCGGTGCCGTGTGCCGAGATGAGGTCCACCTCGCCCGGTTTCACCCCGGCGTCGTGCAGCGCGAGGTCCATGCACCGGGTGATGCTCGGCTGGTGCGGCGCCACCGGGTGGTTCGCGTCGCACGAAAGCCCGTAGCCGAGCACTTCGGCGTAGATCCGCGCGCCGCGGGCCTGCGCGGATTCCAGGCTCTCCAGCATCAGGATGCCGGCGCCCTCACCGGTGAGGATGCCCATCCGGTTCTTGTCGAACGGGCGGCAGCAGTCCGGCGCGATGCTGCGCAGCCGGTAGAAGATGGTGAAGGTCTTGCGGCACACCGCGTCCGCGCCGCCGACGAGCGCGAAGTCCGCCTCGCCGAGCCGGATCGCGTCGAACCCGTTGCCGATCGCGTAGTTGCCCGCGGAGCAGGCGGTGGCGATCGTGCTCGACTCGACGTCGGTCAGGCCGAGCTCGCGCGAGATGGCGGTGGAGATGTTCCCCGCCGGGATGCGCCTGGCGTTCACCGGGTCCATCCCGGCCTCGCCCCCGGCCAGCTCCGCCTCGACCAGGGTGTCCAGGTCGCGGCACTCGCCGTCGGTGGTGCCGACCGAGACCACCCCGCGCCGGTCGCGCAGCCGGTCTTCGCCGATCCCGGAGTCCTCGATCGCGAGCCTCGCCGCGGCAACGGAGAACCGGCTCGCCCTGCCCAGTTCGGTGATGTCGACGTTGTGGATCCAGCGCTCCGGCTCGAACCCTGGCACCTCGCACCCGTTGGAGTGCGCGAAACCCGTGGTGTCGAACGCGGTGATCGGCCGGACGTTCGACCGGCCGGCGCGCAGCGCCGCGCTGAACTCCGCGACCCCGGTGCCGATGCTGGAGATGACACCGCACCCGGTGATCACCACCCTGCGGTCGGCCGGTCGTGCGGCCGATCCCGTTGGCTGCGTGGACATCGCTCTCCTCTCCGTTACCGCTCGCCGGTCACCAGCTCGCGGACTCGGCCACGACCTCGTAGGCACTGCGCACGTCGACGATGCGGGCGAACTGCGACTGGTCGATCTCGATGCCCCACTCGCGTTCGAGCGCGGCCAGCACGTCCATCAGCGCGAGGGAGTCGGCCGAGTAGACGTCGATGAAGTTGCTGTCGTCGTCGAGATCGGTGACCTCGAGCTCGAGGTGCTCGGCGACGATCTCCCTGATGCGGTCCATGCGTTCGGTCAGTGCGAGGGTCATCACGCTTCTCCATCCGTGGCTTGCGGTTGATCTGACATGCGGTTGATCTGGCTCTGCGGTCGGTCTGGCTCGAATTCGAAAGCTAGGTTCGCCGGGTGACAGCCTGCTGACGCCGTGCTGACGTGCCTTCGTGACCGTTCGATCACGCAGTGCTGAACCGGGTGAACCACCCATGTTTTCGTCATGTGGCGGCACGGGATCGGGACATGACCGACCCGTGCCACGTGCACTGGCGGTTACCACGGCAGGCTGGGAAGGTGGAATCAATCATTCTTTCGCGTGAGTGTCACCGTAGGGCGAGGGGTCAGTGACTAATGCGTATACAAATATTGGGGCCATTGTTCGTAGAACACGAAGACCAACCACATGACATCGGGTCGGCGAAGTCCAGGACGATATTGGCGATGCTGTCGCTCGGGGTCGGCCTGCCGGTCACCGTCGACCAGCTCGTCGACGAGCTGTGGCCGGACAGCGCCACCGGCAACGCCCGCAACGCGCTGCAGGCGAACATCGTCCGGCTGCGCAAGCGGCTGTCGCAGATCACCGGGGAGAGCGGCGACCAGATCGTCCGCACCACCAGCATCGGCTACGTGCTCGCGCTGCCGAGCGAGGCGATCGACGCGCAGCGCTTCCTCACCACGGCCGAGCAGGGCAGCAGGGCGGTGGGCACCGACCCGGTCCGCGCCGCCGAGCTGCTCGGTACCGCGCTGCGGATGTGGCGGGGGCCGGCGCTGCTGGACGTCGTCGGCGGCCCGCGCTGCCGGGGCGGGGCCACCTCGCTCGACGAGCGGCGGCTGGCCGCGCGGGAGGACCTGATCGCCGCGAAGCTCGCCACCGGCGCCGAACGCGTCGTCGTTTCCGAGCTGCGGCAGCTCGTCACCGAGCATCCGGAGCGGGAGAAGTTCAGCGAGCAGCTCATGCTCGCGCTGTACCGCAGCGGACGGCAGGCCGAGGCCGTGGACACGTTCCACTACGCGCGGCGCTGGCTGGACACCGAGCTGGGCCTGGCACCGGGACGCGGGCTTTCCCAGCTCTACCACCGCATCCTGAACCACGACCACGTACTGGGCTGAGCTGGTTTCACTGGGGCTTGTCTCATCCGTGGGGGCGGACGAGGATCGCGCGCTGGGGATGTTTTCTTTCTGGGGCTCTTTTGCTTGGGGGATCCTGTTCCGGGGGATCTGGGGATCTCGCCGGGGTGGGGGCCGCGCCGCGGGGGCGGTGCGGATTGGACGGCGCCAGGTGCCGTGACCGGACTCCGGCACCTGGCCACCCGATTTCATCGAACGATGGCCGAAACGCTCTCGGGAACCTTTTCCCGAGAGCGTTTTTCGCGTGTGGAGCCCGGAATGGTTCGTGTCCCCGAAGGCGTCCTTCAGGGACTCTGACGCCACTTTTCGCGCCTTCGCGGGTATGCGGGGCTGTTCGTGCCCGGAAAGGTGCTCCCGCAGCGGTCAAGGCGAGGCTCGCTGCGCATGCCCCGAAGGGAGCCTTCGGGGAATGTGGCGCCGCGAAGGCGTCCTTCAGGGCATGCGGGGCGCCGTGCCGGATGCCGTGCGAGATGCCGTGCGAGCCGGGAACGTGGCGTCGAACGCCGCGAAGGTAGCCGTCAGGCATCACCATGCCCCGCACCGCGAGGGACGAGATCGCGGCGTCAGTGTCCCCGAAGGTCACCTTCGGGGCATGGTTGCTCACGCTCGCGATGCATTGTGGACAGTGCGCCGAGGGATCACTCTGCGTGTGGTGTCGGAGACATCACGCTGAGGTGATCAGGAGGCCGTCCGGGCTATGACGGAAACATAGGCGCCTCGTGACTCCGGCACTGGTGACTCACGGTGAAATTAGAGCAGAATCATTCCCATGCCGCTCCACTGATCAGCGGCACCGCGACACACTGGAGGGATTCCCATGCCTGCTCTGCGTGAGAACAGTGTCACCACTTCGACCAGCCAGCTCCCCGGCGCCCGTGCTGATTCCGGCGTCGACCTCGTCATCGAACAGCTCGACGGCCGCAGCCTGCCGATGGGCGGCATGCTCTCGCCGACCTCGATCTGCTGGGGCGGGACCATCCCCGCCGTGCGCGGCGGCATGTGAGCCACGGCCATGTCCATCGAGGGGGATCTGGTCGGGTTCGGGCGGCACCTCCGCCCCGAGGTCGTCGCGGATGACGCGGTGTACCTCTTCTCCGAGAAGAACGTGACGGCGGTGCAGGGCGGGCACATCGAGCGCCTGGTGCCGCTGCTGGACGGCAACCGCGACCTGGCCGCGGTGCTCGGGGCACTGTCCTCGGACGCCGCGACGGAGGCGGAAGCCGTCGTCGCCAAGCTGGTCGAGGCCGGCCTCGTGACCGTGCGCCAGGAGAAGCGCGACGACGACCCGGACCCGGCCGCGTCGGCCTACTGGGAGGCGGCAGGGGTCGCCGTCTCCGGTGGGCGCGGCGTGGCGACGAAACGGGTCGACCTGATCCCGCTCGGCTGGTCCGGCTCGCAGGAGATGCTCACCGCACTGCGCTCGTCGGGGGTACGAGCCGACCGTGCGACCGGCGTCGAAGGCGACGCCGACCTGTCGATCGTCCTCTGCGAGGACTACGTCGACCCCGGACTGTCCATTGTGGATGCCGAGCACCGCACCGCGGGGCGGCCGTGGATGCTGGCGAAGATCGTCGGCAGCGAGGTGTGGCTGGGACCGTTCTTCGAGCCTGGCGGCACCGCGTGCTGGCACTGCATGGCGACGCGGCTGTGGGCGCACCGCCAGGCCGAGAAGCACGTGCAGACGGCGCTCGGGCACGAAGGCCCGGCACCGCGCCCGGTCGCCACCCTGCCGCCGCTCTTCTCCGCGGCGGGTCATCTCCTTACCCTTGAGGTGATGAAGTGGCTCGCCGGCTATCGGTACCCGGGACAGCGCGGCATCTGGACCTTCGACAGCTTCGACCTCGCGGGCACCCGGCACGAGGTGCACCGCCGTCCGCAGTGCCACGCCTGCGGTGACGTGACGATGCAGCGACGGCTCGCACAGGCTCCGGTGCGCCTGAACAGCAGGCTGCGCAGCGAGCACACCGGGGGCGGGCACCGCGCGCTGGCGCCGGCACAGGTGCTCGACACCTACCGGCACCTGATCGGCGGCCTGACCGGGGTGGTCAAGGAGATCCGCCGGGACGATCGCGGCCCCGAGCTGTTCAACTCCTTCCGCTCCGGCCCGAACCTCGCGGTCGCCGCGGGCAGGCTCGACGGTCTTCGCGCGATGCTGCGCTCGGAAAGCGGCGGCAAGGGCGTCACCCCGCTGGACGCCGAGGTCGGCGCGCTGTGCGAGTCGCTGGAGCGGCATTCCGGCAGCTTCCACGGCGACGAGCACCGCGTGCGGGCCAGCATGAACTCGCTCGGCGAGCAGGCGGTGTCCCCGGACGCCTGCCAGCTCTTCGACGGGCGGCAGTACCCCCGCCGCGCCGAGTGGAACGCCTCGCACGCCGCGTTCCAGCACGTGTGCGACCCGTTCGATCCCGCGGCCGAGATGGACTGGACGCCGGTGTGGTCGATGACCGGGCAACGGCACCGCTACCTGCCGACCGGGATGCTCTACTTCGGCGCACCCCGCGAGCCGGGCTCGTGGATGGTCCGCGCCGACTCGAACGGCAACGCCGCGGGCGCCAGCCTGGAGGACGCGATCCTGCAGGGCGCGCTCGAACTCGTCGAGCGCGACGCCGTCGCGCTGTGGTGGTACAACCGGACCCGCCAGCCCGCGGTGGACCTGGACGCCTTCGGCGGCCCGTGGCTCGCCGAAGTGCGCGCCGCGCACGCCGGGCTCGGGCGCGAGGTGTGGGCGCTCGACCTGACCTCGGATCTCGGCATTCCGGCGATGGTGGCCGTATCGAGGCGCACCGAGGCGGCCGAGGAGCAGATCATGTTCGGCTTCGGCGCGCACCTCGACCCGGAGGTGGCGCTGCGGCGGGCGATGACCGAGCTGAACCAGCTCATGCCGCCGGTGCTCGAACTCGCTCGCAACCCCGGCTACGACTGCGGGGACCCGGACGCGTCGGCGTGGTTGCGCGATGCGACCGTTGCCGCGCACCCGTACCTGCTGCCGGATCCCGGCGCGGCGGCGCGGGTGCCGTCCGGCTACGGGTACCGCCCGCAGGACGACCTCGCCGACGACGTGCGCACCGTGCACGAACGGCTGCGCGCGGCGGGACTGGAGATGCTGGTGCTCGACCAGACGCGGCCCGACATCGGGCTGCCCGTGGTCAAGGTCGTGGTGCCCGGCCTGCGGGGGTTCTGGCGCAGGCTGGCGCCCGGACGGCTCTACGACGTGCCGGTGCGGCTGGGCAGGCTCACCGAGCCGACCGCGTACGCGGATCTCAATCCGGTTCCGATGTTCCTGTGACACCCCCGTGGGCCGGTGGCGAAGACGTGATGCGAGAGGAGGGGCGGCGATGATGATGGTGGACGGCCTGCGGGCCTGGCTGCGGAACCGGGTGCGCCCGGTCGCCCGCGACACCCGCCCGCACGGCGACGCCGGATCGCACTCGCCCCGCATCTTCGACGTCCGTTCCGCAGGCGAGTGGACCGAGCCGGTCTTCGCGCCGAGGAGGCTGTGGTCGCTGCGCGAGGACGTGCTGCTGGAATTCGACGATGACATGACGGGGGTGACCGTCGCGACCGAATGGGGCGATATCGCGCTCGGCCATCCGGGTGACACCGTGCGCGAAGCGTTGCGCCGCATGACACTCGGCCCGACCGTGCTGACGCACCTGTTCGCGCCGGACGGCGACGGCTCGGACTGGCTCCGGCTTTCCACCGTGCTCGCCGAAATCGAGCACTGCGTGGTGCATTCACTCGAATGCCGTCCCGGCGCGGGATCCTGCCTGTCCGCGGTGCCGATTTCGCGGTTCGCCGGGTTCGTCCTCCCCGCCATCGAGGCCGAGGACCGGATGCGCCTTTCGCGGTTCGCGGCGATCCGCCTGAGCAACGGCGAACTGGTGCTGGAGTCGCCGCTGTCCCGGCATCGGGTGATCCTGCACCAGCCGCCGGCGGTGTCGGTGGTCGGCGCGATCGGCGACGGCGCCACGCTCGACCAGGTCGTGCACGACACCCGGCTGCCTGCCGAGCTGGTGCGGGCGCTGGCCGAGCACCTCGCCGCGGTGGGCATGATCGTGTTCGGCGAGCCGGACGACGGCCAGGGCCGCACCTGGTTCGCCGAGGACCACGACCCCGAACTCGCCGCGTGGTCGCACACCGACCTGATGTTCCACGCGCGCACCAGGACGGGCAGGCGGCACGGCCCGATCGGGGCCACCTTCCCGCACCACGGGGCACTGCCGCCGGCGCCGGTGGTCAAACCGGTGCCGGAAGGGGAGCGGTTTCCGCTCTACACGCCCGACATCGCCGAGGTGGCCCGCACCGACGGCACGCTCACCGAGGCGATGGAGACCAGGCGCTCCTTCCACGAGTTCGCCACCCGCGCACCGACCGCGAAACAGCTCGGGGAGCTGCTGTTCCGCAGCGCGCGGGTGCGCTCGATCCAGCCGCACGCCCTCGAAACGGTGCAGGACATGGCCTCCGACCGGCCGTACCCGAGCATGGGCGGGCGGCACGAACTCGAGCTGTACCTGACCGTCGAGCGCTGCGAGGGGCTGCCGTCGGGCACGTACCACTACGACCCGTGGGAACACGCGCTCACGCGGATCAACGGTGACGTGGCGGAAGCGACCGAACTGCTCGACGCCGCGCGGGTGACCGTCGGCACCGCGGGCAGGCCGCCGGTGCTGATCACGATGACCGGCCGGATCGCGCGGCTGTCCTGGACCTACAGCGGGATCGCGTACTCCACCTCGCTCAAGCACGTCGGCGTGCTCCAGCAGACGTTGTACTTGGTGGCCACGGCGATGGGACTGGCGCCGTGCGCGCTCGCCGTCGGCGATCTCGAAGCCACGACGAGAGTGCTGCGGCTGGACTGGCCGTCCGAAGTCAGCGTCGGCGAGTTCGTCGTCGGCGTGCGCGCGGAACAACGGAACTAGTGCGGGGAGTGGCAGATCGCTGACGGTCCGTGAGTTGGACTTTTCCGGGGCCGCAACATAGTGTTAATCCAGAGCCTGGGGAGCTGTCCAACGCCGTTGTGGGTTTTTTGGGCCACGGGGGAAGTATATGAGGTCTGATTCCCGGACGTCCGGCGGCGAGTTGCCCGCCGTCTCGAGAAAGGCGCCCACGATGGTCGGCCTGCGCGCCGAGACCCGAGGTGGTGACGATTTCTTCGGCGGGTCGGCGCTCGCGCCGCGGCTGAGCAGGCTGATCGTCGGGTCGGTGTTCACCTGCCTGTGCGTGGTCGCCTTCCTCACCATCGTGAATCTGCATCTCGGCGACGGTTCGATCATTTTGGCATTGCTCTGTATGGGCTCATTGCTGCTGCTGCAAATGACATATGTGTCGCCCCGCGCGGGGAATTTGCTGTACGGCACGCGGTGGTACGCGGTCCTGCTGGCGCAGGCGTGCCTGGTGTACCTGCCGATGTTCCTGTTCGGGCAGGCATGGGTCGGGATGCCCGGTTTCTTCGCCGGGTCCGCGCTGCTGGTGCTGCCGGTGCTGCCCGCCGCGGTGGTGTTCGCGCTCGTCGTGCTGAGCATGGCGGTGCTGCAGCTTTCCTACACCGGCTCCGCGTTCGACATCATGTACACCACGGTGTCCACGGTGATCACCGGTCTCGTGGTGTACGGCCTGTCCCGGCTCGCGAACCTCGTCGCCGAGGTGCACGCGAAGCGCATGCGGCTGGCCGAACTCGCGGTGGCGGAGGAACGGCTTCGCTTTGCCCGTGATTTGCACGATTTGCTCGGTTACAGTTTGTCGGCCATCACCCTTAAGAGTGAACTAGCGCATCGGGTGGTGCTTCAACACCCGGCACGGGCGCAGGACGAACTCAGCGGAATCCTCGATATCGCGCGCACCGCGCTCGCCGATGTCCGGACCACCGCGGCGGGCTACCGCGAAATGTCGCTCGAGGGCGAGTCCGACACCGTCCGGTCCGTGCTCGCCGCGGCCGACGTGCAGACCAGGATGGACATCGCGGTGCGGGACATGCCGCCCAAGGTGGGCACCGTGCTGGCCACGGTCCTGCGCGAGGGTGTCACGAACCTGTTGCGGCACAGCAACGCGAGGCACTGCGAGATCACCGTGCGGCGGCACGGGAACACGGCGAGGATCGACATCGTCAACGACGGCGTGCTCGAGGACGGCACCGCGAAGAAGGAGCCGAACGAGCTGGGCGGCAGCGGGATCAGGAACCTGTCCCGCAGGGTGAGCGAACTCGACGGCGAACTGCTGGCGGGTGTCGAGGACGGCCGCTTCCGGTTGCGCGCGTCGGTCCCGCTTCCCGCCGAGCCCGTCCGCGGCTGAACCTCTTGCGGCGGAGGCGAACCCCCATGCCCCGAAGGACGCCTTGAGGGCATCTGACGCCGCCTTCTCGCCCCTCGCCGGCACCTTCGACGTATGAACAAGCCCGCCCCGGATGCCCGCGAGAGCGGGAGAAGCGGCGTCGAATCCCGTGCGGGTCACCTTCAGGGAATGGTGTGCGCCAACGCATTCGCGCGTAAACGACCGGATTTCCGTTGCCCTGGAATGGTTAAACGGCGTTCAAGAGGTGCCGTGCCCGTAGGAGGCGGCGGTCAGAGCCAGCCGGTGTCGCGGGCGATGCGGACGGCGTCGACGCGGCTGCGCGCGTTGAGCTTCGTCGCGATGGTGGTGAGATAGTTGCGAACCGTTCCCGCGGAAAGGAAAAGCCTTGTCGCGATCTCGACGGCTTCGGCGCCGTCGGCGGCCAGTGCCAGCACTTCCAGCTCGCGTGGTGTGAGTGGACACTCGGCGCTGTCCAAAGCGGCCAGTGCGAGCTGGTTGTCCACCACGCGTTTTCCGGCGTTCACCGAGCGGATCGCGTCGGCGAGTTCCTTCGCCGGTGCGTCTTTGAGCAACAGCCCGCCGACCTTGGCGGACAACGCCCTGCGCAGCGTGGCGGGGCGGCCGAGGCTGGTGACGATGAGGGTGCGGACCCGGGGAGTGTGCTCCTGCAACAGCTTCACCGCGCTGAGCCCGTCCAGCAGGGGCAGATCGATGTCGATCACCGCGACGTCCGGCTGGTGTTTTTGCACCGTGGGCAGGATGTCCGTGCCGACCGCGGCTTCCGCGACGACTTCGATGTCGGGCTCCAGGTTCAGCAACGCGATCAGCGCACCACGCACCATGTGCATGTCCTCGGCCAGCACGACCTTGATCAAGCCCGTCCACCTCCCGCGCTCCACTGTCCACTCTATCCCGCCGGACCGCGGATTTTGGCTGAGAAACCACAACATCGGGTGGGTGAACCGAATCGTGGCACGGTGGGGCGGACGAGTGTCGCGGGTGGTCACGGCACGGCTACGGTGAGCTTGCCGTCGGCGAGGAAGAGCGCGGAGTCGGCGAAACCGGTTGCGGTGGCGTCGGTCGAGGCGAGCAGGACGGTGCTGCCGCTTTCGCGCAGGAGGCGGAACAGGTCGCGGCGCTCGGCGGGGTCGAGGTCGGCGGCGGGCTCGTCGGCGACGATGACGGCGGGCGAGACCGCCAGCGCGCGGGCGAAGGCGACGCGGTGCTGCAGCGCGCGGGAGAGCGAGTCGGCGCGCTCGTAGCGGTGCGCGGTGAGCCCGGTGCGCTCCAGCAGTTCGTCCAGTTCTCCGTCGGCGAGGGCGCGCCCGGCCAGGCGGAGCGGGAGCTCGACGTTCTCCTGCACGCTGAGCGCGCCGACCAGCATGGGCGAGCGGCCGAGCACGCCGATGCGCTCGCGGCGCAGGGCGAGGAGGCCGTCGTCGCCGAGGAGGCCGAGGTCGGTGCCGCCGATGCGCACCGAGCCCGAGGTGGCGCGCTCGAGGCCCGCGACACAGCGCAGGAGCGCGGCGGCGCCGCCGTCCTCGGTGCCGATGATCGCGGTGACGCTGCCGGCGGCGAGCGAGAGCGAGATGCCGTTCAGCGGCGTCGACGCCGTGCCGCCGGCGGTGCGCACGGAGTCGAAGTAGATGCCAGCCGCGGTCCCGTTCATGATCATCGCTCCTCTGCCTGGGGCTTTCCCGGCTCGCTGCCGGACAAGAACAACGATATGGAGATCGCGGACGGGATCCGATGGTGGTGAATGGCGTCTCTCGGGGGATCTACGTCCACCCCCGTACCGGTGATGGCCGCCAGCACGCAGCGTCAGCGCTCGGCGAAGGGCCGGAAGCGGCGCTAACCGCTCACTGGCCGAAGTCGGAGCTCAGCCAGCGCTCCGGCCGCGCGGTGAAGAGCACGAACGTGCCGGTCGGCTCCTCGGTCTCGCTCTTGGCGAACGCTTCCGCCGCGTCGGCGGGGAGGTACCGGGAGATGATCGCGCGCACCTGATCGGCACCGGGTGCGCGGTCCGCGCCGGTCACGGTGCATTCGACGGTCACGTACTTGTACGGGAACTCCGGCTGCTGGACGCAGAAGCTGAACTTGCCGGCGCCTTCGAGCAGCCGCGTCTTGCGCGCGGTGCGGCCCTGCGTCCCGGTGAAGAAGCTGAGGTCGCCACCGGGGGTGTAGGCGTACCAGACGGGCACGGTCAGCGGCGGCCGGTCGCCGGGGTCTTCGATGCTGAGCACGCCGATGCGCGGCTCCGCCAGAAAGTCCTCGCGCTCGGTTTCGGTGAGTGTCCTCGGCATCGTCCGCTCCTGTTCGTCCAGTGAATCTCTTGAGGGAACTGACCGTAGCAGACAAAGTTTCCTGAGGGAACACACTGGGCTAGACTGGTGCCATGCAACGAACCCAGTTCGGGAACATGACCTGCTCGATCGCCCGCACGCTCGACGTGATCGGGGAGCCGTGGTCGCCGCTGATCCTGCGCGACGTCTACGTGGGCCTCACCCGCTTCGAGCAGCTCCGCGAGGACCTGAACATCTCGCGGAAGGTGCTGACCGTCCGGCTGAAGTGGCTGGTCGACAACGGCGTGCTCGAAGCGCGCCCGTACTCCGACCGGCCACCGCGCCACGAGTACGTGCTCACCGAGCAGGGCAGGGAGCTGTGCGACCTGCTGCTGACCATGGTGCACTGGGGCGACCGGTGGCGGGCGGGGTACGCCGGGCCGCCGGTGCTCTACCGGCACCACGCGTGCGGCCAGATCGCCCACGTGGAGCCGACCTGTTCGGAGTGCGGCCAGCCGATGCACGCGACGGACGTGGACGTGCTGCCCGGCCCCGGCTCCGCCGGTTACGACCAGGACTAGCGGTGCAGGCTGACGGCCCGCTCAAGCGGCGCCGCCGCTTGTGAACCACTGGATTAGCCCAGATCGGCCTCGGGGCGGATTTCGATGGTGCTGCCCGGCTGGTGCAGTTCCAGTACCACCAGCTCGTTGCGGCCCGCGCGCCACAGCGGCTTCGGCGCGTACAGCGTCTTCTGCGGCCCGATCTTCCAGTAGCGGCCGAGGTTGAAGCCGTTGAGCCAGACGATGCCCTTCTCCCAGCCGGGCAGCGCGACGAACCCGTCCTCCGGGGCGGGCACGGTGACCGAGGCGCGGTGGAAGGCGGGCCCGGCGCCGGGGCTGCCCGCGCCGAACCGCAGCTTCGACAGGTCGTCGAGCGGCAGCGGCCTGATCTCCCAGCCGAACAGCTTCTGCTGGGTGTTCAGCGCGACCCAGCCGTCGATGCCCTTGCGGTCGGCGAGGTACGGGCCGTAGTTCACCCTGCCCATCGCGTCCACCAGGATGTCGAGCCGGTTGCGCTCGCCGGGCAGGGTGAGGTCGATCTTGCCGCCGGGGGTGTTGCGGTCCAGCACGCCGACCTGCTCGCCCGCCAGGAACACCAGCGCGCGGTCGGCGAGGCCGTGGATGCTCAGCGGACCGTGGTGCGGCCCCTGCACCGTGGTGCGGTAGTGGATGAGCCCGGTGGACTGGCCGACGCTCTCCATCGGCACCGGGCGCGCCTTCCGGACCGGCTTGGAGAGCGCCGGCAGCGAGCCGAGCAGGGAGACGGCGGCGTCGGGTTGCACGGTTTGCGCGGCCAGCCGCGGCGATTTGCCCGGCACCGGTCCCGGCGGCAGTTCGGTGTGCTTGCCGAGCACGGCCCTGATGGCTTCGAACTTCGCGCCGAGGTCGCCCGCTTCGCCGACGGGGGAGTCGTAGTCGTAGCTGGTGATCGTCGGCTGGTAGGTCGTGCCGGAGGTGTTGGCGCCGCTGGTGAAGCCGAAGTTGGTGCCGCCGCACGCCATGTACAGGTTCACCGACGCACCGGCCGAGAGCAGGGTGTCGACGTAGCCCGCCATCTCCTTCGGGTCGCGGGTGTTGTGCTTCTCGCCCCAGTGGTCGAACCAGCCGTCCCAGAACTCGGCCATCAGCACCGGCTTGCCCGGCTGGAACTTCCGGATCGCGTCGATGCCCGGCTTCGGGTCGCCGTCGCCAGTGCCGGCTTCGAGGGTTCCCGGCAGCGAGCCGAAGCGCATGTAGTGCTCCGAGGCCCCGTCCGCGGCGAAGAGCAGGCTGCGCAGGCCGCGGGCGCGCAGGCTGTCCCGCAGGTGCGCCAGGTACGCGGTGTCGTTGCCGTAGCTGCCGTACTCGTTCTCGATCTGCACCGCGATGATCGGCCCGCCGCGGCCCGCTTCGAGCGGGGTCAGCCGCGGGATCAGCTCGTCGTACCAGGCGTCGACGGCTTTCAGGTAAGCCGGATCGAGGCAGCGCAGCTCCAGCTCGCGATCGGCGAGCAGCCACGACGGCAGGCCGCCGAACTCCCATTCCGCGCAGATGTACGGGCTGGGGCGCACGATCACGCGCAGCCCGAGCTCGCCCGCGAGCCGGACGAACCGCGGCAGGTCGCGCCACCCGTCGAAGCCGGGACGTGATTTCGACGGCTGGTGGAAGTTCCACGCGACGTAGGTCTCGACGGTGTTCAGCCCGAGCGCGCGCAGGCGCAGCAGCCGGTCCCGCCACTGGTCGGGGTGGATCCGGAAGTAGTGCACGGCCCCGGAGATGACCTGGAACGGCTCGCCGTCGAGCAGGAACCGCTCACCGTCGACGCTCAGCCCCCGGCGCCCCTCGGCACCCGCTGGCCCGGCGAACACCGCACTGGTGAACAGCGTGCTCACGGCCGCCACCCCTGCGGCGGCCGCCGCGTTGCCGAGGAAACCCCTCCTGCTGAGCGAGCCCATGGGACCGTCCCGATCTGTTCGAAGTTGAGTGAACCTGTTGAGTTTCGAACATGATAAGACGCAATCACACAAATCGGTAGGGTCAACCGAGCAAGATCGTTCCCGCGGAGCCGTCGACGGTGATCACCTGCCCGGTCCGGATGCGCCGGGTCGCGCCGGGGACGCCGACCACCGCCGGGATGCCGTACTCCCGCGCGATGGTCGTGCCGTGCGAGATCATGCCGCCGGTTTCGGTCACCAGCGCCGCCGCGGTCAGGAACAGCGGGGTCCAGCCGGGATCGGTGGTGGCGGCGACGAGGATCTCGCCGGGTTCCACGCGCGCGCCGTCCGGATCGTGCACCACGCGCGCCGCTCCGGTCACGCGGCCCGCCGACGCGGCGAGGCCGGTCAGGTCCGCGGCGGTGCCGTCGCCGTCCAGTTCGGGAACCGTGCCGTCGGACAGAATGATCGACGGCACCCGCTGGCGCCGTTTTTCCCTTTCGTGGCAAGCTTTCCGGTCGGCCACCGTGGCGCGGAAGTCCTCGCCTGCCACCGCCGCGCGCACTTCGGGGAGGTCGAGGAACACGATGTCGTCCGCGGCGGCCAGCTTCCCGCCGGTGACCAGTTCCGCGCCGATCGCCAGCAGTTGCGCGCGGAGCAGGGCGAAACCGCGCATCAGGCACAGCTTCGGGAACTCGCGCAGCCCGCGAAGCGCACGGGAGCGGTGGAGCAGGAACCGCACCAGCCACCGGCGCGGCGGCGGGACCCGCGCCGCCAGCTCGTCGATCTTCGCGATCGCGGCCGCCGCCGCGCCGGCGAACCGGCGTTCGGCATCCTCCTCCGGGGCACGGAGGAAGTTGGCGAGCATCGCGAAGACCGGTTCGGGGTCGTCGGACCAGCGCGGCACGCCGAGGTCGATTTCGGCGGTGGCGCGGCACCCGTAGGCGGACAGGAACTCCGTCACGCCATTGTGGACGTTCGGCGGCAGGGTCTCCGCGGCGTACGCGGCCGCCAGTTCTCCGGGCGCGGTGCCGAGGAGGAGGGGCGTCTCGGAGCGGAGCGCGGTCGCGAGCCGCCACAGCGCCAGGTCCATCTCGGTGGTCGGGTTGTGCGGCACGCCGCCGAACGCGGTGGTGATTTCGGCGGCGGTGGCGTGCTCGCCCAGCAGTTCGGCGGCCCGCTGCTGGGCGACGCTGCCGGCCGTGTTGGCGTCGCGCGGGAGGTTCGCTTCGATGCGGCAGACCTCGGAGTGCACCGACTCGACGAACTCCAGCCGTTGCTCCGCGGTCGCTTCGGCCGGACCGGCGAACCGGCCCAGCAGCTCCTCGGCGCGCCGGAGCACCCGCGCCCGCGCCGCGTCCGGCCACAGCAGCGCGGGCACCATGCGTTCCCATCGCCTCCTGCGCGGTCCAGGCGATGCGGCGGTTTCCCCGAGCACGGCAGGAAACCGCGGGTCCGCCCCGAGCTGGGTGACGATCCGGCCCGTCGGCGCGGCGAGGCTGTCCACGAAGGCGGCCATCCTGTCCCGTTTGGACTCGTCGCGCACGCCATCGGTGATATCCCAGTAGAGCCATCCGTCCACTGTGGATATCTCGGCGGAGAAACCGAGCGCGCTCATGTAC
Organism: Amycolatopsis minnesotensis; assembly: GCF_039529815.1. Classification (NCBI taxonomy): domain Bacteria; kingdom Bacillati; phylum Actinomycetota; class Actinomycetes; order Pseudonocardiales; family Pseudonocardiaceae; genus Amycolatopsis; species Amycolatopsis minnesotensis. The sequence goes on from NZ_BAAANN010000030.1 coordinate 73,050, forward strand.
TTGCTCATACCGCGCTGGCGTTCGCGGACGAAGAAGGCGCCCATCGGCGTGAACGGCCGGGAGATCCCCTGGTACACGTTGACCGACCAGTACGCGCGCGTGCCTTCGCCGCCGGGCTCCGGGACCGGGAACAGCGTGGTGATCGGCCGCGACTGGGTGATCCACAGCTCGCCGTCACCGTCGATCGCCCATTCGACGTCCTGCGGCGAGCCGAAGGCCGTCTCCAGCGCCTGCCCCAGTTCGGTCAACCGGGACAGGTCGGATGTGGAAAGGCAGCCGCCCCCGGCCGGTTCACCGTCTTCGGTGAGCCGGTAGTGGTCCGGTGTCACGGTGCCGGAAACCACCGCTTCGCCGAGTCCCGGCGCGGCCTCGACGACGGTCTCGGCGCGGTTCCCGGTCACCGGGTTCGCGGTGTACAGCACGCCGGCGAAGGCCGCGTCGACCATCTTCTGCACCACCACCGCGATGACCGGATCGGCGTCCGGGCAATGGTTTTCGCGGTAGTGCGTCGCACGGGCCGTCCACAGTGAACCCCAGCACTGGCGCACCGCGTCGAGGACGGCCGCGCTCCCGCGCACGTTCAGGTAGGTGTCGTACTGCCCGGCGAAACTCGCGTCGGGGAGGTCCTCGGCCGTCGACGACGACCGCACGGCGACGGCGACCGGCTCCGACCCGGAAAGCTCTTCGTAGGCCCGCGTGATGGCGTCTTCGATCTCGCGGGGCACGAGCTCGGCTCGGACGTAGGCGGTCGTGGTCACGCAGAACCCTTCTGGCACGGCGAAACCGCGCGAAAGCATTTCCCCGAGATTCGCCGCCTTGCCGCCGACGAACTCCTTCATCGTCGCGTCGGTCTCGGCCAGCGCGCGTACGAACACGATGCCACCTCCCAGTGATCAGGTGCGGGCATCGTTTCCGCTCAACCGCGGTTGAGCGCAACTTGACCTCAACCTAGGTTGAGCAACAAGACTCGGGCCGTGACCGCGAAGGGCCTGATCGACACCACCGAGATGTACCTCAAAGCCGCGTACGAACTGGAAGAGGACGGCGTGGTGCCCCGGCGCGCGCGGCTGGCCGACCGGTTCGGGCACAGCGCGCCGACGGTGAGCCAGACGGTGGCGAAGCTGCACCGCGACGGACTCGTGACGGTGCTCGAAGACGGCAGGCTCGAACTTTCCGCGCGGGGGCGGCGGCAGGCGGTCAAGGTCGTGCGCAAGCACCGGATCGCGGAGGTGCTGCTCTACCGCGTGATCGGGCTGGACTGGTCGCAGCTGCACGTCGAAGCGTGCCGGTGGGAGCACGTGGTGTCGGACCACGCCGAGCGCCGCATCGCCGAACTGTGCGGATGGCCGGGCGAATGCCCGCACGGCAACCCGATTCCCGGCCTCGGCACCGCGCCGGGCGACACGCGCACGGTGCTCTCGGCGGTCGCGGACGGCTGGCACGACGGCGTGCTGCACCGGGTCAGCGAACGCGGGCAGGACGACGTGGTGTTCCTGCGCGCACTGCACGCCGCCGGGGTGCTGCCGGGAACGAGGATCACGCTCGCCGCCCGTCCCGGCTCGGCGTTCGAACTCGGGGGCGGCGAGGGCGCCGTCACCGTCGACCGGCGCCAGGCGGAGCTGCTCGTGCTCCGCGGGTGAGATCTCAGTGCGCGATCAGGTGCTTCGCCAGCTCGACGACCTTCGGTGCCAGCGTCCGCAGTTCCTCGGCGCGGCCCGCGATGAGCGCGTTGGCGACGAGCGAGCTGATCCCGCCGGTCAGGATCCGGCAGGTGAAGCGGTGATCGGGCAGCGCCAGCCAGCCCGGCTCCATCGCCAGCGCGGCGTCGAGCAGATCGACGAACCGGTCGGCGATCTCGACGCGCTTGCGCTGCGCCGCCGGGCCTGCCGAGTAGCACTCGACGAAGAACACGCGCGCGATCGCCGCCTCTTCGGCCAGGGTGGCGAAGTACGCGGTCAGCACCCGCTCGAACCGTTCCAGCACGCTGGCGGCGCCCTCGGGGCCCGCGTACTCGGTCAACGCGCCGGCGAACAGCGCGGACGCGGAGTCGAGCACGGTGAGGAAGCACTGCTCCTTGTCGGTGAAGTGCTGGTAGAACGTTTCCCGTGAGACGTGCACCTTCTTCAGCACGTCGGCGACGGTGGTGCGGACGTAACCCTTCTCGGCGACCACCTCGGCCATTCCGAGCAGCAGCCGTCCGCGCTGGGAGGCACGGACCTCTTCGCGGCTCAGCCGGTGCCGTCCCCGTGGCAGCGCTTCGAAGTCGCGGGCGTCACTCATGCGATCGCCTCGCTCCGCGAGACAGTGTCCAACTCCTTTGGCGAATGACGTCTTCGATTCGCTCGCAAGCGTCGCTCATCCGGACAAGATTAACAACCGTTCACCCCACCGGCTCGAGATCGGGCTCGGCCGGTGCCGCTTTCGCGACGCGCACACCGCGGAACGCCAGCGGGATCAGGACCAGCGCGACCGTCAACGACAGCGCCATGCTGATCTCCGGCTCGCTGAAGATCTGACCGCCCGCGTAGCCGAGCAGGGCTTCGTAGGTGGTCCAGAGCGTGAGGCCGATCGCGGACGCGGTGAAGAACTCGGTGACCGGGCGGCGGAGCGAACCCGCGAGCAGCGCGCCGACGAGCCCGCCGGAGGGCACCCAGCGTGCGATGACGAGCACCCGGCGTGGGCGGCGCCGCAGCCGCGTGTCGACCCAGCCGATCGCGGCCGCGAACCGGCGACGGCGGCTGAGCCTGGCGACCAGCACCCGGCCGCCGGTCCGGCCCGCGAGGTAGAGGAGCTGGTCGGAAACCAGCCCGCCGACCGTCCCGGCGGCGATCACGAGCGCGAGTGACGGGCCGTCACCCTGCGCCGCCGCGACCGCCATGCCGATGATCGTGACGTCGGAGGGCAGGAACGGGACCATCGTGATGCCCAGCAGCACGAGAAGGCCCGTCACGGAAGTGTCCACCCTTCCATTTACCCGCGGCGCCGGGCGTGGCGCTCGCGATCATGGCGTATTCACAGCAACCGGACAGGTGGCGGACGGATTCCCGGGATCAGTGCGATCTCCGCTACACGGGGGCGCTCGGTCAGCGCGCGTTCCGGAGCAGGGTTTCGGCGATGCGCCTGGCTTCGAACGCGGGCTCGGGGGTGCCGGTGACCGCGGCGGCGGCGATCGCGCCCTCGGCCAGGAGGTACACCGCGTGCGCGACCTCGTCGGGGTACCCGCTCGCCAGCCCGGTCAGCAGCGCGCGGAACTCCTGCTTGTGGCGCCGGGCCTCCCCGGCGACGCCCGCGTTGGTCGGTCCCAGCTCGCCGTAGGCGTTCAGCCACGCGCAGCCGCGGAAACCCGGCTCGGAAAACCACTCGCCGAGCCAGTCGAAGAGCGCGAGTACCGGATCGCCCGACTGCCCGGTGCGCGTGCGGATCGCCGTCATCATGCGGATGTGCCGCCGTCGCAGGAACGCGACGACGAGATCGTCCTTGCCGGGGTAGAGCTGGTAGATCCGCTTCAGCGGCAGCCCGGCCGCGGCGCGCAGCTCGTCCATGCCGACGGCCTGGATGCCGCGTGCGTAGAACACCCGCTCGGCGGCGTCGAGCAGCTTTTCCCTCGCCGGGTCTTCGGGATCGGGCACGGTTCGAGGGTACTCCCACCGCCCATTTTGGACACACCGCAGGAACACGGTGGGGGCGATTCCCGCGCGGAAACGAGCGGGGGCGCGTGCGTCGAATTTGCGGCCACAGCGCCCGAGCTTGCCGCGCAAGGCCGGGCTCAGGGATTCGCGGGATGGCCGACGGCCAGGATCGCGAGCGGGTCGTGGCCGTCCGGGACGACGGGGAGCGCGCGGAGCCGCTCGTCGTCGAAGCCCGCGACGAGCACCGCGCCGAGTCCCTTCGCGGTCGCCCACAGGTAGACGTTCTGGCTGGCGTGCCCCGCTTCGAGCCAGAGGTAGCGTTCGCCGCGTACGCCTGCCGGGGGTTGCTCGGCGAACGCGGCACGTGCCGCCGCGAGGTCGCCGCCGAGCACCAGCAGCGCGGGTGCCGTGCCGAGCCAGGCTTCGTCGGCGAGGGAGGCGCGCGCGACGGCGTCCCGGTGATCGCGCGGGTCACCCGGCCGGAGCGCGCCGGTTTCCGTTTCGTACCACTGGATTCCGGTGTGCCCGGTCACCGCGCACACCGACAGCGGGTGCCGTGCGTGCGCGGACGGGCTCGTGCGGTGCCCGTCCCCGGTCGAGCCCTGCGCCGCCCACAGCAGGCCGGTGAGTTCGTCGAGCCCCAACGGGGTGGCGGCGAAGTCCCGGCGGCTCCGGCGGCGGGCGAGCAGGTCCGCCAGCGCGGTCACCGGTTCTCCTTCGCGAGGATCCCGCCCTCGACGAGCGTGGCGAGGCGCGCGCTGAGCACGCCGGAGGCGATCCCGAGCTGATCGCGGAACTCGCCGAACCTGGTCGTCCCCGAGAACGCTTCGCGCGGCACGAGGAAGCTCCCCCGGTCATGTGACGTGGTCGGCATGAGCCCAGCCTAACTTCGAAGTACCAACTCAGGAGGCTCGCACTCGACGCGATCGGGGTCGCCGCGCTGCCCTGAACCGGACGGCCGGGAACTCCGCGCCCCCGCCGTCCGACTCCCTGAAGGGAGAGCCGGTGGACGGACAGGGGAAAGCGCGTGCGTGGGTGGCTGCTGGGCGTGACCGGCCTCGCGCTCGTGGTCCTGCTGGGCATGACCGCGGTCTCCGGTGACGTCCACGGCCTGCTCGGCAACGCCGATCCCGGCCCGCTGACCGGGTACGGCAGCGCGGTGCTGCGCCTGGCCGCGGACGGTTTCGGCGCGGTCACCGTCGGCGGCCTGTGCTTCGCGCTGTTCGTCGCGCCGGGTGTGGCGCCTGGCACGGTGTCGGCCGGGGCTTACCGGGCGCTGCGGCTGGCGGGCAACGCCTGCGCGGGATGGTGCGCCGCGGCGGCGGGCATGGTCGTGTTCTCGATGGCCGACGCCTCGGGGCAGCCGGTGTTCACCGCGCTCGCGCCGCGGGTGTTCCTCGAACTCTTCGATGCCACGGAAGAACCGAAGGCCTGGCTGGTCACCTTCGCGGTCGCGCTCGTCCTCGCCGTGGCGAGCCGGTTCGTACTGTCCTGGCGCGGCACGGCCGCGCTGCTGGCGGCCGGGACCTTCGCGCTCCTGCCACCGGTGGTGGTCGGCCACGCCGAAGTCGGGGCATGGCACGACGTGGCGACGAACGCGATCCTGTGGCACGTGGTCGCCGCCTCGGTCTGGGCAGGCGCGCTCGTCGCTTTCCTTTCCTCGCGCGAAGAAGACCGGGCGCTCGTGCGGCGCCGGTACCACCGGCTCACCATGACCTGCTGGGGCGCCCTCGGCCTTTCCGGGATCGTCGAAGGGTTCCTGCTGGCGGGCCCGGACGGGTTCACCGGCCGCTACGGCCTGTTCGTGCTCGCCAAGGCGGCCGGGTTCGCGGTGCTCGGCGCGGCGTGCGTCTGGCTGCGCCGCCGGGCGCCGTCCCGCGTGGTGGTGGTCGAACTGGCCGTGCTGGCCATCATGACGGCCGTTTCGGCGGGACTGGCCCGCATCCCGCCGCCGACCTTCTTCACCCGCGCGCCCTCGGCGCAGAACACCATTCTCGGTTACGAGGTCCCCGACCCGCCGACCGTGCTGAGGATGGTGCTGGGCTGGCGGTTCGACCTCGTGTTCGGCACGGTCGCGATCCTCGCCGTGGCGCTGTACCTGCTCGGGATGCGCCGCCTGCGCCGCCGCGGCGACGCGTGGCCGTTCGGCCGCGCGGTGGCGTGGACCGGTGGCTGGGCGGTGGTCCTCGTGGTGACCTCCTCCGGCATAGGCGTGTATTCGCCCGCGATGTTCAGCACGCACATGGCCGTCCACATGGCACTGACCATGCTCGCGCCGGTGCTGCTCGTGCTCGGCGGCCCGCTGACGCTGGCGTTGCGCGCGCTGCCCGCGACCGACCGCGCCGGACCGGCGGGACCGCGCGCCTGGCTGCTCGCGCTCGTGCATTCGCCGGTGGCGCGGTTCCTCACGCATCCGCTCGTCGCCGCCGTGGTGTTCGTCGGCTCGTACTACGTGCTGTACTTCAGCGGCCTGTTCGGCGAAGCGATGCTGTACCACTGGTCGCACCAGCTGATGAACGCCCACTTCCTCGTCTCGGGCTACCTGTTCTACTGGCTGGTGATCGGCGTCGACACCGGCCCGAGGACGCTGCCGCACCTCGCGCGGCTCGGCATGGTGTTCGCGGTGATGCCGTTCCACGCCTTCTTCGGCGTCATCGTGATGAACAAGCAGGACCTGATCGGCGAGACATTCTACCGCTACCTCGGTGTGCTGTGGAACCCCGATCTGCTCGCCGATCAGCGGCTCGGCGGCGGGATCGCCTGGGCTGCCGGGGAAATCCCGCTCGTGCTGGTGATGGTCGCGCTCCTCGCGCAGTGGGCCCGCCACGACGATCGCGAGGCGCGCCGCGTCGACCGGCGCCTCGATTCGGGCGCCAGCGACGAATTCGACGCGTACAACGCCATGCTCGCCAAACTGAGTAGGGGAACGAAGACATGACGGTGACCGCACCCGCCGCGACCGAGCGGGCCGAGCTGGCGATCGGCGGCATGACCTGCGCCGCCTGCGCCGCCCGCGTGCAACGCGCGCTGAACAAGCTCGACGGTGTCGAAGCGACGGTCAACTTCGCCACCGAGAAGGCTTCGGTGCGCTACACCGGTGAGCTGGCCGCGGTCATCGCCAGGGTGGAGAAGGCCGGGTACACCGCGGCACCCGTCCAGTCCGAAGTGGACGAAGACCGGCACGGTGCCCGCGCGCTCGACTTCCGGCGCCGGATGACCGTCGCCGCCGTGCTGTCCATCCCGTTGTGCGACCTGTCCATCACGCTCGCGCTGGTGCCGTCGCTGCGCTTTCCCGGCTGGGAGTGGCTGTGCCTCGTGCTGGCCGTCCCGGTGGTGTTCTGGGCCGCGTCGCCGTTCCACCGCGCCGCGCTGCGCAACCTCCGGCACGGATCGTCCAGTATGGACACCCTGGTATCGCTGGGCATGGTGGCTTCGTTCGGGTGGTCGTGCTTTTCGCTCGTGTTCGGTACGTCATCGGAACCGGGGTACTGGCTCGGCTTCGGCGTCACCGCCTCTGGCGCGAGCACGATCTACTTCGACGTCGCCGCGGGCGTGGCGACCTTCCTGCTCGCGGGCCGGTACTTCGAGGCGCGCTCCCGGCGCAGCGCGGCCGGCCTCCTGACCGCGCTGGAAGCGTTGGCGGCAAAGGAGGTCCGGGTGCTGCGGGACGGCGTCGAGCAGCTGATCGCGATCGGCGCGCTGCGCCGCGGCGACGAATTCGTCGTCAAGCCGGGGGAGCGGGTCGCGGCGGACGGCGTGGTCGTCGACGGCACCTCGGCGGTGGACACCAGCGCGGTCACGGGCGAGCCGGTGCCGGTGGAGCTGGCCGACGGTGACCGCGTGGTCGGCGGCACCACCAACGTCAGCGGCAGGCTGGTGATCAGGGCGACCCACGTCGGCGCGGAGTCGCAGCTTTCCCGGATGAGCTCGGCCGCCGAACAGGCGCAGGCGCGCAAGGCGAACGTGCAGAAGCTCGTCGACCGGGTCTGCGCGGTGTTCGTGCCGGCCGTGCTGGTGCTGGCCGCGGGCACCCTCGCCGCCTGGCTGCTGACCGGGCACTCCGGCGCGGCCGCGTTCGGCGCCGCGGTGTCGGTGCTGATCATCGCCTGCCCGTGCGCGCTGGGACTGGCCACGCCGACCGCGCTGATGGCAGGCGTCGGCCGCGGCGCGCAGCTCGGCATCCTGATCAAGGGCCCGGACGCGCTCGAAGCGACCCGCGCGATCGACACGGTGGTGCTGGACAAGACCGGAACCGTCACCACCGGCCGGATGGCGGTGACCGCGGTGCATCCCGCGCCCGGTGTCGCGCGCGCCGAACTGCTCGCCCTCGCGGGCGCCGTCGAATCGTCCTCGGAGCACGCGATCGCCACTGCCATCGTCCGCGAGGCCAGCGAGGAAAACCTCCCTGCGGCGACCGGGTTCGAGGCGCTGCCGGGGTTGGGCGCCCGTGCCACCGTCGACGGCCGCGCCGTCCTGCTCGGCCGCGAGCGGCTGCTCGCCGAACACGGCGCCGAGGTCCAGGACAGTCTGAAAAGGACGGTCGAGGACGAGGCGGAACGCGGTGCGACGGTGGTGTTCGTGGCCGCGGACGGCCGCGCGATCGGCGCCTTCGCGGTGCGGGACGAGATCAAACCGTCGGCAGCCGCGGCGGTGTCCGCGTTGCACCGGCTCGGCCTGCGCACCGTCCTGCTGACCGGTGACCACGAGGCGACCGCGCGCGCCGTCGCCTCGGCGGCCGGGATCGAAGAGGTGTTCGCCGGGGTCCTGCCCGCGGAAAAGGCGGCGACCGTGGAACGCCTGCGCGCGCAGGGCCGCACCGTCGCCATGGTCGGTGACGGCATCAACGACGCGGCCGCGCTCGCCACCGCCGATCTCGGGCTCGCGCTCGCCGACGGCACGGACATCGCGATGAAGGCGGCCGACGTCATCCTGGTGCGCGAAGACCTGCGCGTGGTCCCGGACGCGGTCCGGCTCGCGCACCGCACGCTGCGCACGATCCGCGGCAACCTCGCCTGGGCGTTCGGCTACAACCTCGCCGCGCTGCCGCTGGCCGCGTTCGGGCTGCTCAACCCGTTGATCGCCGGCGCCGCGATGTCGGTGTCCTCGCTGCTCGTCGTCTCGAACAGCCTGCGCCTGCGGAACTTCGCCGGCGTGCGGGGCGGTTCAGGCCCCCGGTAGCTGGGTCGTCGGCGTGTCCAGCGGCGACGGTTCGGGCGCCGGCGTCCTGGGGCGCCGCTCGCGGAAGATCCAGCCGCCGATCAGCCCGCCGCCGAAGCCGAACGCGTGCGCCTGCCAGCCGATGCCCTCCTGCGGGAGCAGCGACGCGAACTGGTAGGCGAAGCACAGCGCCATCACGAGCCCGAGCACGATGTCGATCAGGTGCCGGTCGAACAGGCCGCGCACCAGGATGTAGCCGAAGTAGCCGAACACCACGCCGCTCGCGCCCGCGCCGACGGTGCCGGGGGCCTGGGTGAACCACGCGCCGACGCCCGCCGCGACCGCGATCAGCGCCGTCACGCCGAGGAACTTCTTCACCCCGCGGTAGGCCGCGAGGAAGCCGAAGATGAACAACGGTCCCGAATTGCCCTCGATATGCGCCCAGCTGAAATGCAGGAACGGCGAGCTGAACACCTTGGGCAGCGAATCGAGCTCCCTCGGCTCGATGCCGTAGTCCCTGCTCAGCCCGTAGTCGTCGAGGGAGTTGAAGATCTGCAGCACCCAGAGGACGGCGAGGAACCCGACCATGACCCAGAGCGCCTTCTTGGCCTCCGCGATCATCGCTTCGGCGCTGCCGCCCGCTCTCGTGTCGATGGTGCTCATCGTGATCCTCCCGGTCGCGATTCCCTGCCCGAAGGATAGCCCGGTGACTCCGGGCCGGTCAGCACGATTGGCGATCGCGGGAACGGGGCCGGTCACTGTCCACTGTGGCCGGTCTGGTGATCGGGCAGGGTGCGGGTGATCTGGTGGGTGCGGCGGAAGCGCCCGTCGGGGGCGAGTTCGCCGAACAGGTGCACTTCGGTGGCGAGCGCGCGCTTGCGCATCGTGGCGTGGATCGTGAACCGTGCCGCGACGCGGTTGCCGTCGGCGACGGCTTCGTGCACCTCGAAGCGGAAGGCGAGCAGGTTCTTCCGCACCGGTTTGAGATGGGCGACGAGCCGCTCGCGGTCGATCGTGATCCCGTCGGCGATCTGGACGATGTCGGGTGTGTAGTACCGGTCGACGGTCTCGCCGGGATCGCCGCCGCGCAGCACCTCCTCGGTGAACGTGGTGAAGAAACCGGCGACGAACCGCTCGGGAGTGGTCTGGTCGAGAACGTGCATGGCACCTCGTTTTCCGAAGTTAACTCTTACAGCACTGTAAGATATAGCGATCGGCTAACCTTGACAAGCGTGTCTGAGTTAGTTCCCCCGAGGCGCCGCCGCGCGGACGCCGAACGCAGTGTTGCCGCGATCGTCGACGCGGCGAGCCGGGTGCTTGCCGAGCAGGCCGAAGCGAGCGTCGAAGCCATCGCGGCCGCGGCCGGGGTCACCCGGCAGACCGTCTACGCCCACTTCCGCACTCGCGAAGAGCTTCTCGCGGCCGTGGTGGGCCGTGCGACGGCCGAAGCGCTCGCCGCGATGGATGCGGCCGAACTCGACACCGGTCCGGCGGCCGATGCGCTGGTGCGGTTGCTCGAGGCGAGCTGGCGCACCTTCGAGCGGTACCCGGTGCTGCTGCGCGCGGATCAGCCTGGATTGTCCACTGAGGACGATCACGGTCCGGTGCGGGCCCGCCTGCTGCGGCTGGTGCGGCGCGGGCAGGAGGCGGGGGAGTTCGATCGCGCGCTCCCCGCGGACTGGCTCGTGGCGACGACGATCGCGGTCGGCCACGCCGCGGGCGCGGAGGTCGCCGCCGGGAGGCTGCCGGTCGGCGAAGCGCTCGGCGTCGTGCGCGTCAGTTTGCTGAGGGTGCTGACGGGGGATGGCCGGGTACAGTGAGTTCCGAATCGGAACTCAAGGGGGATTCGTGCTGGCCGGAGACTTCGACTACGAGACCCATGGCGGCGGGTACGCGGTGCGGCGACGCACCGACCCGAGGATCGCGGCGTACGTGCACGCCGCGCTCGGCGACGCCGGAACCGTGCTGAACGTCGGCGCGGGTGCCGGTTCCTACGAGCCGGAGGACCGCGAGGTGATCGCGGTCGAGCCGTCCAGGGCGATGCGGGCCCAGCGGCGCACCCCCGCGGTCGACGCGGTCGCCGAGAACCTCCCGTTCGACGACGGCAGCTTCGACGCCGCGATGGCCACGGTGACCATCCACCAGTGGTCCGATCCCGGACGGGGCCTGCGGGAGCTGCGCCGCGTCAGCAGGGGACCGGTGGTCATCCTGACCTTCGACGGTGACGCGGGCGGCGACTTCTGGCTCGCCGGCTACGCGCCGGAGCTGATCGCCGTCGAACGCCGCCGGTACCCGGCGCTCGGCGACGTCGCGGAAGCGCTCGGCGGCGACTGCGCCGTGGTGACGGTGCCCGTGCCGATCGACTGCGTGGACGGGTTCACCGAAGCGTTCTACGCCAGGCCGGAACGGTTTCTCGACCCGGAGGTGCGCCGGTCCCAGTCCGCGTGGGGCTTCGTCGAGCCCGCGGTCGTCGAGCGGTCCGTCGCGAAGCTGCGCGAGGACGTCGAATCGGGGGAGTGGGACCGGCGCTACGGGTTCCTGCGGGACCAGCCGGAGTACCTCGGGTCACTCCGGCTGGTCACCGCCACCCCGCGCTGAACCTCAGCCGCAGGTGTCCGGGTTCGGGGACACGAGCGGGTCGGCCGAGGGCACCGACTTCAGGTCCATCGTGCGCTGCGGCGTGGCGATCCCGTCCTGCACCCGGTAGGTGGTGCGCGACCCGGTGTAGGTGATCGGGTCCTGCGAAATGTCGTCGGCCTCGGCGGCGACCGAACTCAGCTCGCGGTTCGGGACGTCCGCGCACGCGTAGCCGGTGCGCGTGGCGAGCCCGCCGCCTTCGTTCAGCGTCAGCGCCTTGCCGTCCGGCGTGGTCAGCTGGCGGAACCCGGTGCCGTCGAAGTCCCAGACGCCGAACCAGTCCGTGTTGGCGCCGACGGAGTACTTGACGACCAGGTCCGAGGCGCCGTCGCCGTTGAAGTCGGCCACGCGCAGCGGCGACACGTCTCCGGCGAACCCGTTGCCCGGCATGCTCGTGTGCACGGTCTTCCCGTCGATAGTCGCGCTGAGGTCCTGGGTGTTGTCACCCGACTTCGTGATCGTGACCGTCTCGGGCGTCCCGTTGCCGTCGAGATCCGCCTGCGCGGTGAACGACGGCTGCGGCGGCGCCTCGTCCGCCGATGCGCTCCCCGCGGTGGCGGCCAGTGCCGCGGCCACGATCCCCGTCATCGCCGCGATCCCCCGTGCTCGTGTGCCCATGATCGTCTCCTCCCTGTTCTGTTCGTGGTTCACGAACTTGACTTACACAAGGGGAGACGTTCACAAGATCGCGGGCGTGCACCTGCCGTGGACTTGGTCACCGAAAAGCAACCACGGCGGCACCGGCACGTCCTAGCTGCCGAGCACGGACACGATCACGAACAGGCCCAGCAGCCAGTCCTTGGTCAGCCGCCACAGCGTCGGCCTGCCGCCGGTGTCGTCCCGGACCAGCCGGAGCCCGCACAGCGCCTTGCCGAGCGTGGTCGTCACCGCCCACTGCACGAAGACCCGGTGCACGAGCGACAGCACCACGAACGCCCCGATGCCGATGACGACGGCGTTGCCCGCGTACGGCTCGAGCTTGGGCACCTTCGCGACCGCCAGCGCCGCGCCGACCCCGCCGCCCACGTGCAGGACCAGGTCGATCACGAAACCGAGCCAGATCCGCCACGACTTCGGCGACGGGTAACGCGGGTCGCAGTCCTCGCCGTGCTTCCCCCTCGGCGCGTAACCGGCAGGCGGGCCGTACTCCCGGAGGCGTTTCACGTCGCGGCGCCGCACCGCCACCGTCTCGAACTTGCCGCCCGGCCGCGGCGACTGAGGCGGTGATGGTGGCGGTGATGGTGGCGGTGATGGTGGCGTCTGCGGATAACCGGGCGGCTGCGGCTGGCCGGTGCTGGGGGCGCTCATGACGTCGCATGATCCTCGACCGCGCGCCCGTTCGTTCGCGCTTTCGCCGAACTCGCGCGCGGTGTTCCGGCTCATCGGACGAGCCGGAAGAAGGCGCGGACGTCGTCGACGAAGTCCCCCGGCCGTTCGAACGCGCCGAAATGGCCGCCGCGCTCGAGTTCGTGCCAGAACCGGATGTCGGTGAACCGCCGCTCCGCCCACCGCCTCGACGGCAGTGGCACCTCCGCCGGGAACACCGACGCGCCGACCGGAACGTCTACTGTGGACTCGTACCCGGCGGTGAACCAGCCCATGACCTGCTGGATGCTTTCCCAGTAGAGCCGGGCCGCGGAGGCGCCGGTGCCGGGAAGCCAGTACAGCATCACGTTGTCGAGCAGTTCGTCGTTGCTGAGCACCTCGCTCAGGTCGCCGTCGTGATCGGCCCAGGACCAGAACTTTTCGACCAGCCACGCGCACAGCGCCGCAGGCGAGTCGACGAGGCCGTAGCCCAGCGTCTGCGGGCGCGTTGCCTGCTGTGCGGTGTATCCGGCCTCGGCCTGCTGCCGCTCCTTCAACCGGGTGAGGCCGGCGACCTCGGCGTCGGTGAACCGGCCGTCCGCCGCGGGGACGGGCCCTGCGATCGGCGGCGCGAGGTGGATCCCGGCGACGTGCGCCGGATCGTGCTGCGCGAGCAGGGTGGTGACGCTGCTGCCCCAGTCACTGCCCTGCGCGCCGAACCGGTCGTACCCGAGCCGCGCCATCAACGCCGCCCAAGCCCGCGCGATCCGGCCGATGGTCCAGCCGGTGGCCGCGGGCTTGTCGCTGAAGCCGTACCCCGGCAGGGACGGGCACACCACGTGGAAGGCGTCCGCCGCGTCGCCGCCGTGCGCGACCGGATCGGTCAGCGGGCCGATCACCTTCTGGAACTCGATGATCGAGCCCGGCCAGCCGTGCGTCAGCACGAGCGGGAGCGCGCCGGGATGCGGCGAGCGGACGTGCTGGAAGTGCACGCCGATCCCGTCGATTTCGGTGCGGAACTGCGGGAAGGCGTTGAGCCTCCGCTCGGTTGCCCGCCAGTCGTACTCGTTCGCCCAGTACGAGCACAGGTCGCGGAGGTAATCCAGTGGCACGCCCTGCGCCCAGCCGGATGCCGTGGCCGCTTCGGGCCAGCGCGTCCGGTTCAGCCGGTCCCGCAGGTCGTCCAGCTCGGCCTGCGGAATGTCGAGGTGCCATGGGGTAACGGTGTCCGGCATGCGCTCTCCCCCTGGTGACTGGTCCTGTCATTCCAGTCTATCGGCGGGGACCGGCAGGAACTATGGCTAGTCCACTGTGGACACTCGAATTGCCGGGGAGTGGAATGTGCGGTGGTTCACGACGGCGGTGCGGTGGCGGCGAACCCGGTGGCGAGTTCGAACGCGTTCGCCGCGTGCAGCAGGTCGAGATCGGCCCCGTGCGCGCCCACGATCTGCAGCCCGACCGGAAGGCCGCCGCTGAAGCCCGCGGGTACCGACAACGCGGGCAGCCCGGTCGCCGAAACGAGCGTCGCCGCCCGCATCCAGCCGAGGTAGGTGTCGAACTCCGTGCCGCCCACCGCGCGCGGGTACTCCAGCTCGGCCGGGAACGGCAGCACCTGCGTCGCGGGCGCGATCAGCAGGTCGTACCGGCCGAAGAACCCGGTGACCGCGGTGTGCAGGCGCCGCCTCGCGCGAGTGGCCGACATCAGGTCCTCGACGGTCAGCGCCAACCCCTTTTCGAGGTTCCAGACGAGGGAGTCCTTGATCTCGCCGCGGTGCTCGGGGAGCAGGTCCCCGTACTTGAGCGCGAGGTCGAAGGCGCGCGTGGTGGAGAAGACCTCGTCCGCGTCGCGGAGATCGGGGCACGCTTCCTCGACGGTCGCGCCGAGCCGCTCGAACACCGGCAGGACGCCCGCGAGCACGTCGAGCACCTCGGGTTCGACCGGCACCGCGAGCCCGAAGCCGGGTGTCCAGCCGATCCGCACCCCGGTCAGGTTCTCGCGCAGCGCGACGTCGAACAGGGAACCCGGCTCGGGGAGCGCGGCCGGATCGCACCGGTCCGGCCCGGAGACGCACGCCATCACATACGCGACGTCCGACGTCCGCCTGGCCAGCACGCCCGCCCTCCCGAGCCACGAGTACGGCTCCTCGGCGGGAATGCGGCCCGCCGACGGCCGCAGCCCGGCGAGGTTGCAGAACGCCGCGGGTGTGCGCACCGACCCGCCCATGTCGCTGCCGTCCCCGGCGGGCTGGATCCGTGCCGCGATCGCCGCGGCCGTGCCGCCGCTGCTCCCGCCCGCGCTCTTCGACGGGTCGTACGGGTTGACCGTCGTCCCGAACACCGGGTTGAAGGTGTGCGAGCCCGCCGCGAACTCCGGCACGTTCGTCTTCCCCGTCGTGATCACGCCCGCCGCCTTGAGCCGGGCGATGACCAGCGAATCGCCCGCGGGCACCCGGTCGCGGTGCAGCGGGGACCCGAACGTGGTCCGCATGCCCGCCGTGTCGTGGGTGTCCTTGTGCGTCATCGGGACACCGTGCAACGGTCCGAGCGGCCCGCCGGCCATGGTGCGCTCGTCCGCGGCGGTGGCGGCCGCCCGCGCGCCCTCCTCGTCGAGCGTCACCACCGCGTTGATCGCGGGGTTCACCTCGGCTATCCGGGCGAGGTGCGCGTCGAGCAGTTCCCTCGCCGAGAACTGGCGGGTCCGGATGCCCTCGGCCTGCTCGCGGGCGGTCATGGCTTCGAATTCGGTGTCCACGAAGCCGACACTAGGCGCTGGGAAGGATCAGGCAATGCCCCTCAGCGAAGGTGCTCGTCAGGCTCCCTCCCGCCCCGCTCGAACTCGGCGGTGAACAGCTCGCCGCCGAGCGCTTCCCGTGCGGCGGCCTCGATCCGGTCGACGTCGCCGCGTTCGCCCTCGGGCAGCGGCGTGCCCACCGAGGCCCGTTTCGCGGCGGCGGCGCCGAGCAGCGCGGCCGCGGCCCGGTGCTCGCCGGACAACGCCATCGCGCCGGCGAGGCCCTCCATGCCCAGCGCGATCGCTCTCGGGTCCGCCGACCGTTCCGCCAGCGCCAGGCCCTCCCGTTGGAGTTCGGTGGCTTTCGCGGCGTCGCCCCGCAGCTCGGCGATGAACCCGAGTTCGGCGAGGATCAGCGCGCTGCCGCCTTCGAACCCGCCCCCGCGGTGCCAGGAGAGCACCGAGCGCAGGTGCTTTTCGGCGACGTCGAGCTTGCCTTCGCGCCGCGCACCCAGCGCGAGCCCGGTTTCGGCGTAGACCTCCGCGGGTTTGAAGCGCTGCTCGACCGCGTGGTGCAGGGCCCGCTGGTGGAAATCGGCCGCGGCGGCGAAATCACCGCGCAGCATGGCCACCCTGCCGAGCCAGGAGAGCTGGTACGACATCTCCGGCCACAGCCCGAGTTCCTGCGCCAGCCGCAACCCGTCCCGGTGCAGACTCGCCGCGCGGTCGTAGTCACCGGCGAGCTGGGCGAGCACCCCGAGCGCGAACGCGGCCTGGAGCTGCCCCCACCGGTCGCCGACGCGGTCGAACAGCTCGGCACTGCGGGTGGCATCGCGCTCGGCCAGCGTGAAATCGCCCGAAGCCATCGCGTGACCGGCGGTGTCGCTGAGCGCGGCGGCGATCCCCCACGAGAAGTCGATGCGGCGGAACCGGGACAGCGCCTGGCCGGTCAGCCGCTGCCCGGCCGGGATCTTGCCCACGGTGGCCAGCACGTGCCCGAGGAACCACAGCACCTTGCCCTGCACGGCGGGGTCGTCGATGCGCTGCGCCTCCTCGAACCCGCTCTCGTCGACGCCTTCGCCTTCCAGCACCGCGATCCCGGCCTGCCAGGCCAGTGCGTTGGCCCGCGCCGTTTCGGTCGCCGCACCCGGGGCCGCCAGCGCGGACCGGAGCGACCGCCGCGCCTCGGGCAGCCGCCCGCGCAGGAACCAGTACCACGCCATCGTCGTGGCGAGCCGCAGCGCGAGCTCGGCTTCCCCTTGGCGGATCAGGGTTTCCAGCGCGGCGCGCACGTTCGCGGCGTCCACGTCCACCCGGAGCAGCCACCGCTGCTGATCCGGCCCCCGCAGCCCGGCCTCGGCCCGTTCGGCGAATTCGAGGTAGTGGCGCGCGTGCCTGGCGAGCAGGCTTTCCGACTCGCCCGCTTCCCGCGCCCGGTCGAGGCAGTAGGCCGCGACGGATTCGAGCAGGCGATACCGAGGCCCGCCCTGCTGGTCGAGCTGGCTCACCACGAGCGATCTGCCGACCAGCCCGTCGAGGAGGCCGAGCACCTCGCCCGGCGCCACCCCCGCACCGGAGCACACCGCCTCGGCCGCTTCCAGCCCGCAGCTCTCGGCGTGCACGGCGAGGCGGCGCAGCACGATCCGCTCCGGCTCGGACAGCAGCTCCCAGCTCCAGTCGATCATCGCGCGCAGCGTGCGCTGGCGGGCGGGCGCGTCCCGGTGCCCGCCGTCGAGCAGCCGGAACCGGTCGCCGAGCCGGTTGAGCAGTTCGTGCGCCCCCAGCGCCCTGATCCGGGTGGCGGCCAGTTCGAGCGCGAGCGGGATCCCGTCGAGCTTCCGGCAGATCACCGCGACCGCCGCGGCGTTCGGCGTGCCGAGCGCGAACCCGGGTGCCGCCGCGGCCGCCCTCGCGGTGAACAACTGGACCGCGGGGGATTCCCGCACCGCCGCCAGCACGTCCTCCGCCGCGTGCCCCGGCTGGAGGCTCGCCGTGCCGGGCACCTCCAGCGGCGGCACCGCCCAGACCACCTCACCCGCGAGGCCGAGCGGCTCCTGGCTGGTGGCCAGCACGCGCAGCCCCGGCACCGCGCGCAGCAGCCTCGCCGCGAGCGCCGCGACCGGCGCCACGAACTGCTCGCAGTTGTCCAGCACGAGCAGGATCTCCTTGGCGCGCAACGCCTCCTCGATCCGGCTCGCCAGATCC
This sequence comes from Amycolatopsis minnesotensis, assembly GCF_039529815.1. NCBI lineage: Bacteria > Bacillati > Actinomycetota > Actinomycetes > Pseudonocardiales > Pseudonocardiaceae > Amycolatopsis > Amycolatopsis minnesotensis. The sequence continues at coordinate 90,714 of NZ_BAAANN010000030.1, forward strand.
CCGGTGGCCCCCGCGGCGCCGGCCGGATCGGCGCGGATGCCGAGCGCGGACGCGGTCACCTCCGCCATCCACTCCTCGGGCGGGCACGACAGCGCCGCGCAGCCGCCCCGGTCGAGGCCCGCGAACTCGATGAGCCACACGCCCGCATCGAACGCGGCCGTGAGCCCGCCCGCCGTTTCCACCGCCAGCCGCGTCTTGCCGACCCCGCCAGGGCCGGTGAGGGTGACCAGCCGCGTCTCGCCCAGCCTCTCCCGCACCGCGCGCACGGCGGTGTCCCTGCCGACCAGCGGGGTCAGCGGGACCGGCAGGTTCGTCCGCGGCGGCACCTCGGCGCCCTTGCCACCGTCGCCGAGTGCCGGATCCTGGGTGAGGATCGCCTGGTGCAGTTCGGCGATCTCGGCGCCGGGTGTCAGGCCGAGTTCGTCGGCGAGCCGGTCGCGCAGCTCGCGGTAGCCGTCCAGCGCCTCGGTCTGCCGCCCCGACCGGTAGAGCGCGCGCAGGTGCAGCCCGCGCAGCCGCTCGCGCACCGGGTTCGCCGCGACGAGATCGGCCAGCTCGCCCACCACTTCGCGGTGCTCGCCCAGGCTGAGCCGGGATTCCGCCCAGTCCTCCTTCGCCGCCAGCCGGTCCTCGTCGAGCAGCCGGATCATCGGTGCGGCGAACGGTTCGTCGGCGAAGTCCGCGAGCGCGGGGCCGCGCCACAGCGCGAGTGCCTCGGCCAGCAGTGCCGACCTGGCCGCGGCGACGGGGGTGAGCTTGGCGCGCGACACGAGTGCGTGGAACCGCCCGACGTCGACCGCGCCGGGTTCGATCCGCAGCACGTACCCGCCTGGTTCGAACGCGACCAGCTCGCGCCCGCCTGCCTCCGCGGCCTCCAGCGTGCGCCTCAGCTGGGAAACCTTGGTCTGCAACGTGTTCGCCGGATTCCCCGGCGGCCGGTCGCCCCACAGCTCGGCGGCGAGCCGGTCCGCCGAGACCGCGCGGCCCGGCTGGAGGAGCAGGTTCGCCAGCAGGGCGCGCACCTTCACCTCCGGGACCCGTACCGGTGTCCCGTCGGTCCTCCACGCGGCCAAGGGGCCCAGTAGTCCGAATCGCACATCGCGAAGGTAGCCCGTCCCACCGACAACGGCCGCTGACGACGGGTCGTGCGTGAACCCGCAGCGAACCGTGCGCGGACCCCGGCACGGTGGACGACGTCGGGCTCGAAGGGCGAAGAACAACAGGAAAGGAAGGGCGCATGCCTGAGGTCAGCAAACAGGCGGTGACCGTGCTCGGGCTCGGTGCGATGGGCAGCGCGCTGGCCGGGACGCTGCTCGCCGCCGGGCACCCGACGACGGTGTGGAACCGTTCGCCCGGCAAGGCGCACCCACTCGTCGAGCGCGGCGCGGTGCGGGCGGGCAGTGCCGGGGAGGCGATCGCCGCGAGCAGGCTCGTCCTCGTCTGCCTGCTCGACTACCGCTCCGTGCACGAGGTGCTCGATGCCGGAACGATGTCCGGCAAGGTACTGGTGAACCTCACGAACGGCACCCCGGCGCAGGCTCGCGAGCTGGCCGGGTGGGCGGCGGAGCACGACGCCGACTACCTCGACGGCGGCATCATGGCCGTCCCGCCGATGATCGGCGGGCCCGGCGCGTTCCTGCTCTACAGCGGTTCGCGGGCGGCGTTCGACACCTATCGCGAGCCGTTGGACGCGCTGGGCGAGAGCCGGTACCTCGGCGCCGATCCCGGGCTCGCGCCGCTGCACGACATCGCGCTGCTCACCGGTATGTACGGGATGTTCATCGGTGTGCTGCAGGCGTTCGCGCTCGTGCGCGGCGAAGGCGGCGAGGTGAAGGCGTTCGCACCGATGCTCGGCCGGTGGCTGACCGCGATGAGCGGGTTCACCGAGCGCTCCGCCGACCAGGTCGACAAGGGCGACTACACGATCGGCGTGGTGTCGAACCTCGCCATGCAGGCGGCCGGGTTCGGCAACCTGCTGGCGGCCGCGGCGGATCAGGGCGTCAGCGCCGAGCTGATGACACCCCTGCGGGCGCTGATGGACCGCAGGGTCGCCGACGGGCACGGCGCCGAGGACATCACCGGCGTCATCGAACTGCTGAAGGTTTCCGGGAAAGAAAGGGCGAAGTGAAGATGGGCGTGGAGAAGGACCCGGTCACCGTGATCGGGCTGGGGCCGATGGGCCAGGCGATGGCGCGGGCGTTCCTGAAGGCGGGGCACCCCACCACCGTGTGGAACCGCACGGCGTCGAGGGCGGACGCCGTGGTCGCCGAGGGGGCGGTGCGGGCGCGGTCCGCCGCCGAGGCGCTGGCCGCCGGGCGGCTGGTCGTGCTCAGCCTGACCGACTACGACGCGATGTACGCGATCCTGGGCGAGGTGGGTGACGCGCTCCGCGGCCGCGTCGTGGTCAACCTCAGCTCGGACACCCCCGGGCGCGCCAGGGAGGCCACCGCGTGGTTCGCCGGACACGGGGCGGAACACCTCGCGGGCGGCATCATGGTGCCCGCCGAGCTGGTCGCCACCGAGAGTTCGTACGTGTTCTACAGCGGCCCGAAGGCCGAGTTCGACCGGTACGAACCGGTGCTCCGCGTCCTCGGGCGGCCGGACTTCCGCGGCACCGACCCGGCGCTGGGGCAGGCGTTCTACCAGGCACAGCTGCACGTGTTCCTGACCTCGCTCGCGGCCTACCTCGAGTCCGTCGCGCTGCTCGGGGCGGTGGGGGTCACCGCCGAGACCTTCCAGCCGTACGTGAAGGACCTGTTCGACACGATGTCCTACTACCTGCCAGGTGCGACGAAGCACCTCGACAACGGCGATCACCCCGGTGACGCCGCGAACGTGACGATGATGGGCGCGACCGCCGACCACATCGTCGGCGCGGCCGTCGAAGCGGGCATCGACGGCCGGTTGCCCGCGGCGGTGAAGGCGCTCTACGACAGCGCGATCGCGGACGGGCGCGGGAAGGAGAGCTGGACGAGCCTGGTCGAAGTCATCAGAAAACCCGCCTGACGGCGCGCGCCCGATCCGGCTGTCCACACTGGACACCTTCGGACGGCCGGTGCCCCGCTCGCCGGGAATCCGTGGGGACGACCGCGGCGGCCCCGGTGCCGGGCACGGCCCACCGGCACCGTGGCCGGTGGGCCGGGTCGGTCATGGATGCGCCGGACAGGGCCGAAGGCTGGGCGGGAGGGCGTGCGGCAGGCATCATGGCGGTGCACTCCTCAGGCGACCGCGAAGGAAGAAATGCCCTACGACGTCGAAGCAGTTCGTGCCCAGTTCCCCGCACTGCGGGCGGGGGTCGCCCATTTCGACGGTCCGGGCGGGTCGCAGGTACCCGCCGTGGTCGCCGACGCGGTGCGCGCCACGATGATCTCGCCGATCGCCAACCGGGGGCGGGTCACCGCCGCGGAGCGGTTCGCCGAAGACGTCGTCCACGCGGCGCGGCACGCGATGGCCGACCTGCTGGGCGCGGACGCGCGCGGGATCGTGTTCGGCCGCAGCATGACCCAGCTGACCTACGACTTCGCCCGCGCGCTCGCCAAGACCTGGTCGGCAGGGGACGAGGTGGTGGTCACCCGGCTCGACCACGACGCCAACGTGCGGCCGTGGGTGCAGGCGGCCGAGGCGGCGGGCGCGATCGTGCGGTGGGCCGATTTCGACCCGGGCACCGGCGAGCTGGAGCCCGGTGCGGTGAGCGCCGCGCTGAGCGAGCGGACCAGGCTGGTCGCGGTCACCGGTGCGTCGAACCTGATCGGGACCAAGCCCGAGCTGGCGGCGATCATCGCGCGCGTCCACGAAGCCGGTGCGCTGTGCTACGTCGACGGGGTGCACCTCACCGCGCACGAGCCGGTCGACGTCCAGCGCCTCGGTGCCGATTTCTACGCCTGCTCGCCGTACAAGTTCTTCGGGCCCCATTGCGGTGTCGTCGCCGGTCGCCCCGATGTGCTCGAGGAACTCCGTCCGGACAAGCTGCTGCCGTCGGCGAACGAGATCCCGGAACGCTTCGAGTTCGGCACCCTGCCCTACGAGCAGCTCGCGGGCACCACGGCCGCGGTCGACTTCCTGGCGAGCCTTTCCCCGTCGCCGGGAGACGACCGGGGGACCAGCCTCGTCCGCGCGATGTCCGCGATCGCCGACCACGAGGACCGGCTGCGCGCCGTCGTCGAGGCCGGGGTCGCCGAACTTCCCGGCGTGGTGCGGTATTCGCGTGCCGAGGCCCGCACGCCCACCGTGCTCCTCGGGTTCGGCGAGCGCGATCCTCGTGCCGCGTACGAGTTCCTGGCCGCGAGGGGGGTCAACGCGCCCGCCGGGTGCTTCTACGCGGTGGAGGCGTCACGACGGCTCGGGCTCGGGGACACCGGTGGGCTGCGCGCCGGGCTCGCGCCGTATACGACCGAGGAGGATGTCGCGCGTCTCTTGGCGGGGCTGGCCGGTTTTCTTCGCGGCTGAGATTGTCTACACTCCTCTCCACGGCATCGCGCGTTGGTCACCGTCTGGGTGAGCGTGGAGGTGCCCGTGAGATGCCCGTGGAGGCATTGCTCCGTGTCGGTTCCCAGCTCGATTTCAGTTGAATTGAACCATCTTATGATCACCGCCCTGGACAACCGGGCTTCCGCCGAATTCCTGGCGAACATCCTCGCACTGGAAGTCGGTACCGAATGGGGTCCCTTCATCCCGGTGGAGACGGGTAACGGAGTCCGGCTGGACTTCGCGACCATTCCGCGGGAAGACATGGCCCTGCAGCACTACGCGTTCCTGGTTCCCGAGGAGGCGTTCGACGGAATACTGGGCCGTATCAAGGAATCCGGTGTGGACTTCGCGGCGGACCCGCAGTTCACGAAGCCCGGGGAAATCAATTACCACCACGGCGGTCGTGGGGTGTACTTCATGGACCCGGCGGGGCACGGCATGGAGGTCATCACCCAGCCGTACGGGGCCGATCTGAAGTAGGCGGTGGCGCCGGGGCCTCGGGCCCCGGCGCTGCTTCGCCGCTCGCCAGTTCACGCAGGTGGCCGCGGTACCACGAGCCCCACTCGCTGAAATCGTGGAGCAGTGACTTCAGGCTCTCACCTGCCGAGGTGAGGCGGTACTCCGTTCTCGGCGGGGCCTCGGCGTACGCGGTGCGCAGGACCAGCCCGTCGTCTTCGAGTTCGCGAAGCTGGCGGGTGAGCATGCGCTGCGTGATACCCGGCATGGCGCGCTTCAGCTCGCCGAACCGGTGCGGTCCGGTGTCGAGGTACCGCACGATGAGCAGCTTCCATTTCCCGCCGAGCACCGCCAGCGCCACTTCGACGTCGCAGAAGTCGGCCATCTCCTCGACGCGTTCGCGCACCCGAACCTGCCTCATGCGGCCGATGCTACCCGTGCCGCATTTCACTTCGGCCCACCGGAATTGCCTGCCACCGAAGGTATACCGGGTGTGCCTATGGCACCCGAATCACCGTACTTGACCCGTTGCGGCGGGGTGATCGAGAAATGACCGGTGACCGATGTGAACCCGGTTCGCTGGCTGGTGCTGGCGATCCTGTGCGTGAGCCTGCTGCTCGCCGGCCTCGACCTCACCGTGCTGCACGTCGCAGTGCCGAGCCTCGCCGCGGACCTGGCGCCGAGCGGACCGGCGCTGCTGTGGATCGTCGACGCCTATTCCCTGACCGTGGCCGCGTTCCTGGTGGTGTGCGGCGCGCTGGCCGACCGGTTCGGCCGCAAGAAGGTCGTGCTCACCGGGTTCGCCGTGTTCGGTGCTTCCTCGCTGGCGGCGGCGTTCGCGACCAGCGTGCCGTTGCTGATCGCCGCGCGTGCCGCGCTCGGCCTCGGCACCGCGCTCATCATGGCGGCGACCGTGGCGATCATCCGCACCCTGTTCACCGACGCCAGGGAGCGGGCGCTCGCGATCGGGGTCTGGACCGCGGCGCACAGCGTCGGGACCGCGCTCGGCCCCGTACTCGGCGGGCTGCTCGTCGAGCACTTCCACTGGGGCGCGGTGTTCCTGGTGAACGTGCCGATCGTGGCGGTCGTGCTGGTCGCCGGGGCGGTGGTCATCCCGGAGTCGCGGAATCCGGTGCCCCGTCGCATAGATCCGGCCAGCGTCGTCCTTTCCGTACTGGGGCTCGGCGGGTTCGCCTACGGCCTGAAGCAGCTCGCGGCCGCCGATGGGCACGGCCGGGCGAGCGTGCTGATCGGTGGCGCGGGTGTGCTGCTGCTCGCCTGGTTCGTGCGGCGGCAACGCCGGAGCAGCCGTGCGCTGGTGGATCTGAGCCTGTTCCGGGAGCGGCGGTTCACCGTCGCCGTGCTGGCGATCTTCGGCTGCTTCGGCTCGTACGTCGCCGTGTTGTTCCTGCTGATGCAGTGGTTCCAGCAGGCGCGGGCGTTCTCGCCGGTCGAGGCCGGTGCCGCGATCGTGCCGCTCGCGGTGGCCGCCGCGCTCGGCGCGACGCTGGCCCCCGGAATCGTGGCGCGATTCGGTTCCCGCACGGTCATGACGGCCGCGCTCGCCGGGTTTTCCGTGGCGCTGGCGGTTTTCGCGTTCAGCGCCGCCGTCTCGGCCTACTCGGTGCTGGCCGCGGTGCTCGTGGTGTCGGGGTTCGGCGCCGGGATCATCATGACCTCGGGGGCCGACGTCATCACGTCCGCGGTCCGGCCGCAACGAGCAGGTGAGGCCGCCGCGATCCAGGAGACGTCGTTCGAGCTGTCCGCGGGGATCGGGGTCGCGGTGCTCGGCAGCGTCGCCGCGCTCGCGTACCGCGGCGCCCTTCCCGCGTTGCCGTTCCTGTCTGCGGGGCAGGCCGAAGCCGCCAGGGGTGGAGTCGGTGCGGCGGCGGAGGTCGCCGCGACGTTGCCACCGGACCTCGCGCGCTCGGTGGTCACGGCCGCGGCTGCCGCCTACGACCACGGCGTCCGCGTCGCTGCCGGGGGAGGTGCGGTGGTGCTTCTGCTCATCGCCTTCGCGACCGCTGTGCTCCTACACCCCGGTCGCGTGGACAAATCCACCTCTGTGGATGCGCTCTGTGGAAAGAACTGACCAAGTTGACGTTGCGGCTGGAATGAACCGCGAGTCCTCGGCACGCTGAGCGACGGTCGGATCGGGCGGCGAAAACCCCCCGATCCGGCGTGTCGCAACCGTGAGAGGAACCTCCCGATGCCGGAAACCCTGCCGTCGCCCGTCGAAACGCCTTACCGCTGGCGATGGGCCGCACTCGCCGCACTGCTGACCGCCGAGGCGATGAACCTGCTGGACTCCACGATCGTGCAGGTCGCGGGTCCCACCGTGCACGAAGCGCTCGGCGGCGCGGTGTCCGACATCCAGTGGTTCAGCACCGCCTACACCCTGCCGTTCGCCGTCCTGCTCATCACCGGGGGCAGGCTCGGCGACATCTTCGGCCGCCGCCGCGTGTTCCGCGTCGGCGTCACCGGCTTCCTGCTTTCGTCGCTGGCGTGCGCGATGAGCCCGTCGGCGGAGCTGCTGATCGGGTTCCGCGCCGTGCAGGGCGCGGCGGCGGCGATGATCATCCCGCAGACCATCGGGCTGATCAAAACGATGTTCGCGGGACCCGGGATGTCGAAGGCGCTCGGCAGCATCGGGCCGGTGATGGGGCTGTCCGCCGTCTGCGGGCCGGTCCTCGGCGGTGTGCTGACGCACGCGAACCTCTTCGGGTCCTCGTGGCGGTCGGTGTTCCTGGTGAACGTCCCGCTTTCGGTGCTCGTGCTCGCGATCGCGCCGAAAATGATGGAGAACAGGGCACCGCGGCGACCCGGCCTCGACCCCACCGGCACCGCGCTCGCGACGCTGGGTGTCGGCCTGATCGTCTACCCGCTGGTCGAATCGGACATCACGCGGCTGTCCACGGCGAGTTGGATGGCGCTCAGCGCGGGGCTTGCCGTCCTGGTGGTCTTCGCCGGGAACCAGCGCCGGACGGCGCGCCGCGGCGGGCGCCCGCTCGTCGAAGTCAGCCTCTTCACCCGCCGGGTCTTTCCCGCGGCACTGCTCACCTCGACGCTGTTCTTCGCGGTCACCACCGGGCTGACGCTCGTGGTCGTGCTCGAAAAGCAGCTCGGCGAATCGGCCACGGTGCTGACCGCGGGACTGACCCTCGTGCCGTGGTCGGTCGGCATGGCCGTCACCTCGTGGGTGGCGGGCGCGTACCTGGTGCCGAGGTTCGGCGACCGCGTGCTGTTCGCCGGGCTCGGGGTTGTGATCGCCGGTCTGGTCGCCGCGGTGTTCGCGTATCCGGCCGCGAGCCCGGTGCCCCTGCTGTGCGCGCTGCTGGTCGTCGGGCTCGGCGTCGGCCTGTTCACGCCCGCGTTCTTCACCTCGGCGCTGCACGTGGTGAGCCCGCAGGAAGTCGGCTCGGCCGCTGGCCTGATCAACGCCGTGCAGCAGCTCGGTTCGACGCTCGGGGTCGCGGTGCTCGGCGGTGCCTACCTCGGCGGCTCCGGCGGCGCGCCGCACGCCGCGCAGGTCGCGTTCGCCACGGCCGCCGGGCTGGCGCTCGTCTGCGTCGTCACCAGCGCGCTCATGCGTCCGCCACGGTGAGCGCGGTTTCCCGGCGCAGCAGGAGCCCGGCCGCGACGGAACCCGCCGTGGTGATCGCGCAGAGGACGGCGAACAGGATGCCGATCACCCAGGCCGACCCGTCGAGCGCGGTCGACATCGCCAGCGCGAGCGACGGGACGAACCCGCCGATCAGCCCCGCGATGTTGTAGGAGACCGCGACCGCGCTGTACCGGGTGTCGTCGGTGAACAACTGCGACAGCAGGGTTCCCATCGGGCCGTAGGGAATGCCGAGCAGGCCGATCCCGATGGCGACGCCGAGCACGACCAGCACGGCGTCGCCGGTCGCGATCATCGCGGTCAGCGGGAAGGCCGCGACGACGCAGACGGCGCCGCCGACGGCCATGATCCGCCACGGTGTCCTGCGGTCGGCCATGCGCCCGGACACGATGATGCACGCGCCTTCGAGCAGTGCGCCGAGCAGCGTGGCGAGCAGCATCGTGTCGGCGGACAGGCCGAGGGTCTTGGTGCCGAAGCCGACCGCGTACGTAGTCAGCAGGAAGAAGGCGCCGGAGGCGAACATCGCGGCCGCCGCGGCGGCGAGCAGCCTGCCCCAGCTCGTGCGCGCGAGTTTCACCAGCGGGATCCGGACTTCCCGCTCTTCTTCGCGAACTTGTTGGAACAGCGGGGATTCCTCGACCCGCAGGCGGAGGTAGACGGCGACGACGAGAAAGGGGAACGCCAGCAGGAACGGGATCCGCCAGCCCCAGCCGAGCAGTTCGTCGTCGGGGAGCAGGGTGACCGCGGAGGCGACGGCGGAGGACGCGATCGTGCCGATCGGCGAGCCGAGCTGGGGCATCGACCCGTACCACGCCCGCTTCTCCACCGGTGCGTGCTCGACGGCCATCAGCACCGCGCCGCTCCATTCGCCGCCGAGTGAAAGTCCTTGCACGAACCGGAGAACGGCCAGCAGGATCGGCGCGGCGATGCCGATGGAGGAGTAGGTCGGCAGCAGCCCGATCGCCCCGGTCGCGGTGCCGATCAGCACGATGGTCGTGATCAGCGTCGTCTTGCGGCCGACCCGGTCGCCGAGGTGTCCGAAGAGGACCGCGCCGATCGGCCTTGCCACGAACCCCACCGCGAAGGTCAGCAGCGACGCGATGCCGCCGACCGCGGGATCGAGGGCGGGGAAGAAGAGCTTGTTGAACACGAGCGCCGCGAACAGCCCGTAGAGGATGTACTCGTACCACTCCATCGAGGTGCCGAGCAGCGACGAAACCACGACGCGGCGGGCCTCCCGTGCCCGCCGGTCGACCGGCTCCGCCATCCGCATGGTGCGAGATCTTGTGCGGGGGTCGTCAGATTGTCAACAACTCGACGGTCACCGGGCGGTGGTCCGGTTCACCGCGGACCCGGCCAGCAGACGGCCTCGGGCCTCCAGCGTGCGCACGAGCTGGGAGAGCGTGCCGTTGAGGACGAGGTAGACCAGCGCGACGACGAGGTAGGTGGGCAGCAGGGCGTGCGTGAACGTGGCCAGCACCTTGCCGCTCGCGAGCAGTTCGCCGTAGTTGACGACGTAGCCGAGGCTGGTGTCCTTCAACAGCCCCACGCACTGGCTGACCAGTGCGGGTGCCGCGCGCCGGACCGCCTGCGGCAGCAGCACGTGCCGCATGACCTGGGCCGGGCGCAGGCCGACCGCGGCGGCGGCTTCGCGCTGCCCGGTGTCGATCCCGGTGATCCCGGCGCGGAAGACCTCGGCGAACCCGGCCGCGCTGCTGACCGCGAGCGGCACGACGAGCTTCCACAGCAAGGGCATGTCGAGGCCGTAGCCGGGGAGCGCGAAGAGCGTCACGTAGACCAGCAGCAGTGCGGGCACGACCCGGATGACCTCGACGTAGGCGCGGCCGACGGCGCGGAGCACCGCGAACCGAGACAGGCGGGCCAGCGCGACGACGAGCCCGCCCGCGGCGCCGAGCGCGATCGAAAGGACGGCGGCGAGCGCGGTCGAGCCGAGCCCGTCGAGCAGGTACCGCCAGATCGGCCAGGTGCCGAACGGCGACCACAACGTCGCGTCGAGCTGACCCGCGGCGGCGAACCTGACGACGGCGGCGGTGCTCGCGCCGATCGCGAACACGGTGGCGACGACCGACGCGATCCTGGTGCGGCGGCGGGTTTTCGGCCCTGGGTGGTCGAACAGGCGGCCGCCGCCCGGCGCGTCACCGGCGCGCCTGAGCACCAGCCTTCGTTCGAGCCGCCCGGTGATCGCGGAGATCACCACGGCGAGCGCGGCGTACCCGACGCCCGCCGCGGTGAACAGCAGGATCGGGTCGGCCGCGGCGAGGTTGATCCGGTGCGCGGTGGCGGTCAGCTCGACGACACCGGCCGCCGCTGCGAGCGCGGTGTTCATCGCGACCATGATGGTGAGGTTGCCCAGCGGCTGGACCACGGCGCGCAACGCCTGCGGCAGCACGATGCTCGCGAGCGTGCGGACGGTGCCGAAGCCGAGCGCCCGTGCCGCTTCGGTCTGCCCGAGCGGCACGGAGTTGATCCCGGCGCGCACGGTTTCGGCGTAGTACGCCGCCGAGTACAGCCCGCTCGCCACCACGACGGTGGTCGCCAGCGGCATGGTCAGGCCGATCTCCGGCAGCGCGAACACCCACAGCACGATCCACACCAGCAGCGGGATGTTCTGCTGCAGCTCGACGTAGGCGCCAGCGACTATCCTCAGTGGACGGACGGGGGACACCCGCGCCGCCACCAGCAGCAGCCCGAGCGGGAGCGCGACCACGACCGTCAGCGCGGTCAGTTCCACGGTGGTGAGGAGCCCGTCGGCGAGCAGGCCGAGGTTGTCCAGTACGACGTTCATCCGGTAACGGTGCCGAGGCTTCCGGTGCCGCGGTTCAGGATCCCGGAACGGAACCGATGGCGGGCGGCGCCGGTGCGGCGCCCTCGACGACGGTTCCGAGCGACGCCTTCCACGCCTCCTGCCACAGGCCGGCGTCCTGGATCTTCTTCAGCCAGTCGTTGACGAACTTCTTGAACGTGTCGTCGCCGAGCTTGAGCCCGATGCCGTAGGGGTCGCTGGTGAACGGCTGACCGACGATCTTGATCTTCTTGTTGAGCTGCGACTGGGCGGCGAGCAGCGTGAGGTCCTGGACGTAGGCGACGCCGCGGCCCTGTTCGAGGCCGAGCACGCATTCCGGGTCGGTGTCGAAGGTGACGACGTCGGCGGTCGGGGCCTTCTCCTTGACGGCCGCGATCGCGGGTGTGTTGGCGCCCGCGACGACCTTCTTCCCCGCGAGGTCCGCCGGTTCGCTGATGCCGGTGGTTTCCTTCAGCGTGGCGATGGCCTGCCCCGACACCAGGTACGGCCCGGCGAAGCTCACCTTCTTCGCGCGCTCCGGGGAAATGGTGTAGGTCTGCAGCACCACGTCGACGGTGCCGTTCGCCAGCAGGGGCTCCCTGGTCACCGAACTCGATTCGGTGATCTTGGCCGACGGCTGGCCGGTGATGTACTTCGCCAGCAGCTTGCCGAGCGTCGCGTCGAATCCTTCGACCCCGCCGGTGACCGGGTTCTGCTGCGACAGCAGTGGCGCGTCCAGCGAACCCCCGACGGCGAGCAGCCCCCGCGTCTTGATGGCGGTCGCGGTCGGCGACTGCGCGAGCTCGGCGTCCGAGGCGACGGGGGCGCGGTCGAGCAGGTTCTGCGTGCTGCCGCCGGGCGCCGGCGTGCTCTGGCCGCTGGAGCCGCACGCGGAAAGCGACGCACCCAGCAGGACGATCGCACCGATCGCGGCGCGTGCGACGAGGGTACGGGGCATGGGGCAGCTCCAGTTTCGGTTTTGTCCGGTGACGGCGGCGTAATGTGAGAATGGTTCAGTCCACCGGGTGACGTCAAGCGATCCGCCGGACGCGGTTGGTGAAGGCCCCTCCGGCCGTTGTTCTGGGAATCCCGTGCACAAGGCGGCGTTCGGCCTTCCCTTTCCACTCAGTGGCCGATAGTGTCGACGCCCAATCGGACGCTCTTCGCCAACCGTTTACGCCGGAGGACAGACCGACCGGGGCGGCAAACTGGGGAGGAGTCCGTCGTGGCAGAGCCAAGCCGTGAACCGGCGCACGGGCTTCGGAACTGGCGCCTGCGCGCGAAGGTCGCGCTGGTCGTCGTGGTGCCGACGGTGGCCGCGCTCTTCCTCGCGGGTCTCCACGTAGTCGACGCGTTCGAAAACAGCGCGGTCTACGAGCGCGCGGGCCAGCGGATCGACCTGGACCGCACGATCGCCGCGACCACCGACACCGTGCAGGACGAACGCGAAGCGATGTCGGTGTGGATCGCGGGCGGGCGCGCCGACCGCGGCCAGCTCGACGCCCGCATCCAGCGGTCCGGCGAGGCGGTGTCGGCACTGCGCGACGCCGCGGAGGATGTCGCCGATCTCCACGACGACGCGACCAGCGCCCTCTACCAGCAGGCGATGACCAGGCTCGGGAGCCTGGACAGCCTCCGCGACGCGGCGCGCGCACCGGGCTTTTCCGATCTCGCGGTGCAGACGAGCTACACCGCGGTGGTCACCGCGCTCATCGTGGTCGCGGACCAGTTCGGCGCGGACGTCGCGAACCGGGGGATGCAGCACCGGCACGACGCGTTGACGTTCCTCGCCGACATCAAGGAGTTTTCGGCGCAGCAGAACACCTATCTGCACACCGCGGCGTTGCACGGCGCGTTCGAGCCCGCGGAGCTGAGGCAGCTCGTGACCGCCGAAGCGAACCTGCTCGCCGCGATGGACCGGTTCAACTCCGTCGCGACGTCGCGCGCGCAGACCGACTACGCCACCAGGGTTTCCGGCGACGTGGTCGCGAGGCGGTTCGAAATCCAGCACCTCGCCCTGATGCGCGCGAAGGCGGGGATCCCGCTCGACCTCGACCCGGCCACGGTCGCCCAGCTCTGCTCGGCGACCATCGACCTGATCAGGGGGTTCGAGCAGTACCTGTTCGACGACGCGGCAGGCTACGCCGAAGGGCTCATCGACGCCGAGTACCGCGCGCTCGTGGTCACCTCGGCCATCATCCTGGCCGCGCTGCTCGTCACGCTGGGGCTGACCTACCTGGTGGCGCGCTCGCTGGTGCGGCCGCTGCGCGCGCTCCGCGACCACGCGCTCGCGGTCGAAGGGGAGCTGCCGGGATCGGTCGAGGAGATCATGCGCGCCCGCGACCCCGCCGAGGTCGCCGGGCGCGCGGTCGAACCGGTCCCGGTGCACACCACCGAGGAGATCGGGCAGGTCGCGCGCGCGTTCGACGTGGTGCACCGGTGCGCGCTCGAAATGGCCGCGGAACAGGCTTCCCTGCGGGAAAGGGTCAACGGGATCTTCGCGAACCTGTCGCGCCGCTCGAACGGGATCGTGGAACGCCAGCTCGACATCATCGACCAGTCCGAGACGAGCGAACAGGATCCCGACTACCTGGCGGGCCTGTTCGAACTGGACCACCTGACCACGCGGCTGCGGCGCAACGCCGAAAGCCTGCTGGTGCTGTCCGGCGCCGGGCTCGCGAGTTCGAGTCCGAAGCCGGTGGCCGTCGAGGAGATCACCGGCGCCGCCGTCTCGGAGGCGGAGCAGTACGCGCGGATCGAGATCGGCCCGATCCCGCTCGTGGCCGTGCGGGGGCACGTGGCGAGCGATCTGGTGCACCTGCTCGCCGAACTGCTCGACAACGCGACGGACTTCTCGGAACCGGGCACGAAGGTCGGCATCCAGCCGGTGGTGACGCGGCACCAGTCGCTCGCGGTCCAGATCGCCGACCACGGCATCGGGATGTCGGCGGACCAGCTCGAGGAGGCGAACCTCCGGCTCGCGGACCCGCCGGGGCTCGACGTCTCGGTGACCAAGCGGATGGGGCTGTACGTCGTGGCGCGGCTGGCGAAGCGGCACGGGATCGACGTGCGCCTGCACCCGAACGAGAGCCGGAACGGTGACACCGCGGGCATCGTGGCGCGGATCGTGGTCCCGGCGGGGCTGCTCGCGCCGTTGCCCGCCAGCCAGGAGACGCCCGCGCCCCGCCCGGTCGAGCGGCACCAGCCGGGGGTGAGCAGCATCCCGCCGGTCAGGCGGCGCCGAGCCGGCGCGCGAGGGTCCGGACCCGTTCGGTGACCGCTTCGGGGGCGTCGACGGTGAACGGGGCGCCGAGTGCCGCGATCGCGGCGACGTACTGCACCACGAGATCCGCCGATTCGCCGCTGATCCGGACGGTGCACCGGCCGGGGCCGTCGGGCTCGATGCTGCCCGGCACGGCCGCGAACACCCCGGCCTTGACCTCTTCCGCAGGCAGTTCGACGCCCAGGTGCGCGGTGTACCGGTACGGGGCGGTCGCGAGCGAGCGCGTGAGGTAGGTCGCCGGGTCCGGCGCGGGGAGTTCGCGCGGGCTGAACTGCCGGTGCGTCGGGACGGGATCGGTGATCCGGTCGACGCGGAAGGTGCGCCAGTCGTCGCGGGCGGGATCGTGCGCGATCAGGTACCAGTAGCCGCGCACCAGCACGAGGTGGTGCGGCTCGACCCGCCGCTCGCCGCGCGACCCGTCGCGGGTCAGGTAGCCGAACGACAGGATCTCCTGGTCGCGGCAACACCCGGCGACCACGGCGAGCATGGCGGGCTCCACGCGCGGAGCGTCGCGGTGGGGGATGACCGCGGCGCTCGTCACCGCGGCAATCCTCGGGCGGAGGCGTGCGGGCAGCACCTGTTCCAGTTTCGTCAGCGCCCGCACCGAGCTGTCCTCGATCCCGGCGACGCTCCCGTTCGCCGAAGTCACCAGCCCGACCGCGACCGCGATCGCCTCTTCGTCGTCGAGCAGCAGCGGCGGCAGGTTCTTGCCGGACGCCAGCCGGTAGCCGCCCGCGCTCCCGGTGGTGCTGTCCACGGGGTAGTCGAGGCGGCGCAGGCGGTCGATGTCGCGGCGCAGGGTCCTGCCGGTCACCCCGAGCCGGTCCGCGAGGTCCTGACCGGACCATTCGCGCCTGCTCTCCAGCAGCGACAGCAGGCGGAGAAGGCGGCCGGCCATGTCCTTGCGCGTCGATCCCTCGTCCACCGATCCAGAATGCCACGCCTTGAGGACAAGATGTGTCCTCAAGGCGTTCTAGCTTGGGCGTATGGCTGAAACGACGAAGAACCAGATCGACGCGCTGAAGGTGACCGGCCCGGTCACCGGCCCCGGCGCGGACGGCTACGACGAGGAGCGGACCGGGTTCCAGCTCCTCGACCCCCACCGGCCCGAGGTGCTGGTGGGCGCGACGAACGTGGACGACGTGCGGGCGGCCGTCGAGTTCGCGGCCGCGCGCGGAAGCCGCGTCGCGGTGCAGGCGACCGGGCACGGGCAGATCCGCGCACTGGACGGCGGCGTGCTGATCACCACGCGGCGGATGTCCGGGGTCGAGGTGGATCCGGCGGCGCGCACGGCGTGGGTCGAGGCGGGGGCGACCTGGCACCAGGTGATCGAAGCGGCCGCGCCGCACGGTCTCGCGCCGCTGTCCGGCAGCTTCCCCGGCGTCGGCGCGGTGTCCTACACACTCGGCGGCGGTATCGGCCTGCTCGCCAGGAAGTACGGCTTCGCCGCCGATCACGTGCGCCGCATCGACCTGGTGACCGCGGACGGGCGGCTGCGCGAGGTGACCGAAACGAGCGACCCCGACCTGTTCTGGGCGCTGCGCGGCGGTGGCGGCAACTTCGGCGTGGTCACCGGGATGGAGATCGGCCTGGTGCCGGTGTCCCGGATCTACGGTGGTGGCCTGTTCTTCGACGTGGGCCAGGTGCCGGAGATACTGGCCGGCTGGCACCGCTGGGCCGCGGATCTGCCGGAGGAGATGACCGCCGCGGTGGCGATGCTGCCCTTCCCTGATCTGCCGATGGTGCCGGAACCGTTGCGCGGCAAGCACATCGCGCAGGTGCAGATCGCCTACACCGGCTCGGCGGAGGACGGCGAACGGCTGCTCGGCCCGGTGCGCGCCCTGGGGCCGGTCGTCCACGACACCGTGCGCGAGGTCCCGTTCACCGAGTCGGGCGCGGTGTTCGACGAGCCGGACCGGCCGCACGCCTACCGCTCGGCGAACCTGCTGGTGCGCGATCTCGACGCGCCGGACATGCTGACCGCGCTGACGAAGGCGGCGGGACCGTCGGCGCCGGTGATGTGCGTGGTCGGGCTGCGGCGTCTCGGGGGCGCGCTCGCCAGGGCGCCGCGGATCCCGAACGCCGTCGGACACCGCGACGCGGGATATTCGCTCGGCGTGCTGTCCCCGGTTGAGCCAGGCCAGCAGGAGGCAGTGCGGGCGCTGCACCGCGATCTTCTCGAACCGTGGTCCGGGCAGGCGATGGGGCGGTCACTGAACTTCACCTACGACGAACTCGGCGCGGACGAGATCGCCGCCGCGTTCGCGCCGGCGGATCACCGGCGGCTCACCGAGATCCGCGCGCGGCACGACCCGCGTGCGATGTTCCACGTGAACCATCCGATTTTGGTGCCTCACAAGTAATCGAGGTGCACACCGTCGATGGACCAAATGGCTGATGCGTCCCCACGATGGGCGGCAACGAGGGCGGGGAAGTAGTCACGCAGCGCTTGTTCGTAGGTCAGGCTGCCGTCCATCAGCTCCCGGCACGCGAGCACGACGCGGTCGAGATCTTCGGTGATCCTCGCCAGTGTCATGCTCGGTGTCCGGGGGCCGTCCGCACCGTCGACGACGATCTCCGCGTCGTCGAACTGGGTGAAGCTGGGGTACCGCTCCGGGTCGGGGAGGATCGACCGGAACGGCACGTGGTTGAAGAAGTACTCGAACCATCGGCCGCCGGACAGCGTCAGCCACGGCGTGCCGACGGCCAGCGCGGCGAGCCCGAAACCGGTGTGCGGGGAGAGGAAGACCCCGGACGCTTCGACCACGGCGAGCTGTTCGGCCAGCGGGAGGTCGAAGCAGTTCACCGGCCGCGACCGGTGCGCGAGCAGGCTCGCGAGCGCTTCTTCGCCGAACGAGGTCGCCGTGCGCTCGGACTTCGCCAGCTTGCCAAGCAGCACGATCCGCGCGTCGGGGAACTCGTCGTGCAGCGCGTCGAGGACGAGCGTCCACGACCGCGGTGACGGGTAGAGCGGCGACGGGCTCGATCCGGCCGGCATCACCACGATCCGGTCGGGGTGGTCGCCGAGCCGTGCGGCGGCGGCCGTCCTGGCCGGTTCCGGCAGCGCCAGCCGCAACCGCTGGTGCCGCAGGTATCCCGCCGCCGGACTGCTGACGACGGAACGACCGGACCGCGCGGTCAGGTGGCGGTCGGAAGCCGCGTAGTAGTCGCGGAGCCCGGGAAACGTGGAGAGCTGGATGTCCTGGTAGCGCCGGAAGTCGTCGAGCACCCAGTCCCATTCGCGCGGGATGCCGTCGAGCCTGCCGCCGCCGTCGGGGCACGGTTCGAGGAAGGGGTGGTCGATCGCGTAGGCGGCGCTGACCGCGGGGCAGTACGAGGCGAGCTCGACCGGGGTGGCGGCGTTGAGCGCCACCGCGATTTCCCGGTCGGGGTTCGCCGCGTAGTGCCCCTGGCAGTAGTGCAAAGCCTCGATGGCGTGCCCGACGGGTTGGGCGTAGAAGAAGTTCACGAGCGCGCGTTCGGTCACGTGCGCATCCTGTCGTGTTCCGCTACCGCGCGCGAACGTATTTCCAGGCGCCGTCCTCGCGGGCGAACAAGCTGTTCTCCCGCAGCTCGCCGCGTTCACCGTGCAGGCGGTAGTGCGCGCGGAATTCGACGGTGCCCTCGGCCTGCAGCAGGCCACCGCCGGTCCTGCCGAGGATTTCGAGCAGCGTCCAGCGCTGGTCGGGGTCGAGTTCGAGCCGTTTCGGCCGGGTCTTCGCCGACCAGGTCCGTGCCAGGTATCCGGCGTCGCCCACCGCGAACGCGCTGTACCGCGACCGCATCAGGTGCTCGGCGGTAGGCGCCGCGGCCGTCCCCCGGTGGAACGGCCCGCAGCAGTCGTCGTAGGTTTCGCCGGTGCCGCACGGGCACCGCTTCGGGGTGGTCACGCGCCGATTGTGCCGAACCCCTGGTGATCAGGTCGAAGGTGTGCCGCGGGACGAGGGGAGCGTCAGCCGGAACCCGGCCACGGGTACGAGCCGATCACCTCCGCCAGCGCGGCCACCGGCCCGTGCGTCACCGGACGGCGGCTGGTCAACGCGAACGCCACGGAGCCGGGATCGGGCAACGGGTCGGCCAGCTCGCCGAGCCCGTCCGGCACCACGGAGGCCGCGAACACGGCGACCCCGAGCCCGGCGAGCGTCGCCGCGCGCAGCCCGTTCAGCCGATCGCACGTGCACGCGATCCGCCAGCTGAACCCGTTGCGCCGCAAGCATTCCAGTGCTCGCGTGCGGGTGATGCTCGGCTCCGGGTACACCACCAGCGGAACCGGCTCGCCGCGGTCGAGCCGCAGGCCGGGCGCGCCGACCCAGACCAGCGGGTCGGCCCACATACCGCCGTCGCCGGACCCGCGCTTGGCGAACACGAGGTCCAGCTTGTCCGCGGCGAGCTGGTCGTGCAGCACCGCGCTGAGTTCCACGGTGAGTTCGAGGTCGACCATCGGGTGGCTGCGCCGGAACCGCCGCAGGACCTCCGGGAGCCTGCCGAGGACGAGGTCCTCGCTGACGCCGAGGCGGATCCGGCCGCGCAGTTCCGGGCGCGAGAAGTAGCGCATCACCACGTCCTGCTGGTCGAGGATGCCCCTGGCGAACCCGGTCAGCACCTCACCGTCGCCGGTCAGGGTGACGCTGTGGGTGTCTCGGGTGAACAGCTCGCGGCCGACGGCCGCCTCCAGCCGCCGGATCTGCTGGCTCACCGTCGACTGGCCCAGTGCGAGCCTTCGCGCGGCCTCGCTGAACCCGCCCGCTTCCGCGACCGCCAGGAACGTCCTCAACTGCACCGGATCAAGCACCGTTCCGGATTACCACAGTCCTCCGCCGAGCGCGGTGAAAGTGGCAAGGAGAACATTATTTGCGCTTCGTGATCACCACGGGTTCGATCTTCTGGGGGATGGCGCCGAATGCGGAGGCGGGCACACCGAAAACGGCGCCGAGAACATCGCGCGGCAGCGAGTTCAAGGTGCCGACGATACCGATGTCGTCGTTCGGCTCCGCGGTGCTCGTGTTGAAGATCACCAATACGTCGAGACTTTCGGTGGTGCTGGCGTTTTCGAAGTAGTGGAAGAATCCGGTCGGCGCGAACACCAGCTCGCCCTTGCCCGATTCGAAGACGTCGTTGTGGTACGAACCGTCGGCGTGCGTGCCGAGGATCGTCCATTTCGCGGTACCGCTGATGATGTAGTTCAGCTCCCACGCGTTCGGGTGCCAGTGCGGTTCCCTGATGCCGCCGACGTCGAGGTGCACCAGGTACACCGAGCCGTTTTGCCCGGCCAGCACCGGAAAGGTGTCCTCGTTGGCGCCGCGCAGGGTCCCGCCGTCGAACGTGGTCGGCGCCGTCTTGCTCAGCGGGAAGACGTGCGCGTGACCCGGCGGTTTCGGCGGGCCGGCGGCCGCCGGGGCCGCCGCCGCGGCCGGGCTCGCCGCCGACGCGCCGCCGAGGCCGATCGCCGCGGCGACCCCCGCGCCGGTGCCCAATGCGTTGCGCCTGCTGATCTCGGTCATGGAACCGCCTTCTTCCCTCGGGAACGAGCTTTCTGCACTCGATTTTCCGGAACGGGAGGTCAGCGGGAAATATCGTCTCCTGGATAACTGTTATCCGTGATCGCGATCGACCTCGCCGCCGCATTGAGCGCGTCGATACCGGCGGTGAGCACCGGATGGTTTTCACTGCCACGCCGGACATATGCCGCGATTCGGCGAGAAGGGCGCGGAGTCCGGTGCAACGGCAAGCGCGTCACGGCGTGCTCCGCGGGCACCGGGACCATCCTGGGCAGCAGGCAGACGCCGAGGCCGCAGGCGACCAGCGCGGAAACCGCGAACCATTCCTTGACACCGGGCCCGATCCGCGGGGTGAACCCGGCCGCGGCGCACGCGGTGAGCAGGAGCTGGTAGGTGTCGTTGTCCCTGGTCTTCACGATCCAGCTCTCCCCGGCCGCGTCCGCGAGCTCGACCTCGGGACGCTCGCACAGGGGATGACCCGACGGCACCAGGAGGTCCTGCGGGTCGTCGAGCAGCACGTGGCGGGAGAAGCGCGCGTCGTCGATCGGGGGCACGTCGGGCGTCGGCAGGACGACGGCGATCTCCGCTTCGCCGCTGAGCAGCCGGTCGAAACAGGTCTTCGTCTCCTCCTCGACGACGGCCACGGTGATGTCCTCGGCAAGCAGCGCGCGGGCGGCCGGTGCGACCAGTGCGGCGATCGCGGACGAAACGCCGCACACGCGCAGGGTGCCGCCGACACCGCCGTCGCGGTACCGCGCGAGGTCCGCCCGCACGCGTTCCCAGTAGGCGTACAGCTCGTCGGCGTGGTCGAGCAGCGCCAGCGCGGCCGGGGTGAGCCGGACTCGCCTTCCCTCGTGGCTCAACAGATCCACGTCGAGTTCGGCCGCCAGCAGGCGGAGCTGCTGGGACACCGCGGACGGCGTGAGGTGCAACTCGCGCGCCGCGGCCGTGACCGTGCCGCTGGCGGCGAGGACGCGCAGCACCTGCAGGCGGCGCAGATCGATCATGTAGTCGATTCTACAAAGAACCACCAGGAAACTTTCGATGGACGTGCACGGTTGACGGCGTGAAGCTGGCGGCATGGTCCCCGCGCCCGTCCTCATGCTCGCCAGCGTGTTGTCCGTCCAATTCGGACAGGCGTTCGGCAAGGGCCTGTTCGGCTCGGTCGGCCCGTGGGGCGTGGTGGCGCTCCGGCTGGGGTTCGCCGCACTGGTGCTGCTCGCGGTGTCCCGCCCGGCCCTGCCCCGCGACCCGCGCCGGATCGCGCTCGTCGCCGGGTTCGGCACCGCGATCGCCGGGATGAACTTCGTCTACCCGGCGCTGGCGTACCTGCCGCTCGGGGTGGCGAGCGGGATCCAGCTACTCGGGCCGTTCACGGTCGCGATCGTCACGAGCCGCCGCCTCGCGGACGTCGGGTTCGCGTGCCTTGCCGGGCTCGGTGTCTGGCTGGTGCACCGCCCCGGCGGCGCCGCGCTTCCGGTCGCGGGCGTGCTGTTCGCGGTCGTCTCCGCGGTGGCGATGGGCGGTTATCTGCTCTTGAGCAGGCGGGCGGGGGAGCGCAGCGCGGACGGCTCGCTGCTCGCGCTCGCGGTCGGCTTCGCCGCGGTGCTCACCGTCCCCGCCGGACTGGCCGAGAACGGCGCGGCGATGCTTCAGCCGCACGTGCTGCTCGCCGGGGCCGGGGTGGCGATCCTGTCCGCCGTTCTGCCGTACTCGCTCGAACTGGCGGCGCTGCGCAGGCTGCCGCCCCGCGTGGTCGCGGTACTGGCCTGCCTCGAACCGGCCGTGGCCGGGATCGCCGGGGTGGTGGTGCTCGCGGAGGCGATCCCGGTCCCGTCCTGGCTCGGCATCGGGGGCATCGTCACGGCCGCCGGGCTGGCCAGCACGACCTCGACGAGCGCGAACAGGCGTAGCTGAGCCGAAATCTGGGTTTCGGCGCTTCCGGTGTACTCGCGCGCCGTGGCCGGCGGGTCTCAAGAGGAGACGACACGATCGGGTCACCGGGGTGCCGTGCCGCCACTCTTCCGGCGGTTCCCTCAGCGGCTGGTCGTTCACCGCAGGTCCGCGGTGTTCTCCCGGACCGGGTTGCGGTTGCGGCGGCGCAGGCGCCAGTGCCCGCTCTTCGCGACGTCGACCACCTGCACGCGCTGAGCCGCGTGGCGCAGCTCGGCGATGCGGTGCGCGACCTGCGCCTGGACGGGGTCGTAAACGTATTCGGATCGCACGGTGGTCCTTCTTTCGATCGTGAACCTCTTCGATGGCGTTCACGATCGCGCTAAGGCCGGTGCGGCGGCATCGGACGATCACCTACGACGGGGCCGTGCCGCACCCCTTACGCCGCCGGAAGCCGGGCTCCGGGCGGGTAAGGGCGCCCGCGCGGACCTAAGTGGACGTTCGGTGGGGCGCATCTCTCGAAGGGCTTCAGGGGTGTGCATGTCGCGGATGTGGCCTTCACGGGGCCAGCTCGGTTCGGGATGCATGCCCCGAAGGTGCCCTTGGGGGAAGCTGATGCCGCGAAGGGCCCCTTCGGGGCATGCGGGCATGTGGGTCAGTCGCGTTCGGCGAGCGTGGCGGCGAGCACGGTGGCGTGGCTCGTGTCCAGGTCCCTGGTCGCGGTCAGCAGGGTGACGGTGCCGCCGGTTTCGCGGAGCGAAGCGAGTGCGCCGGCGCGTGCCGGTTCCGCCAGCTCGCCCCGGTACCGCTCGGCGAACTCGGCGAAGCGGCCGGGATCGTGCCCGTACCAGGTGCGCAGTTCGGTCGACGGTGCCACGTCGCGGCACCATTCGTCCAGTGCGGCGGCGTCCTTCTTGAGGCCGCGCGGCCAGAGCCGGTCCACCAGCACGCGCGTGCCGTCCTCGGGGCGTGGCCGGTCGTACACGCGCGCCACCCGGACATCGATCGACGGGGTCACGCGCACATTCTCCGATGGTGCCCGCCGGAGCGCCACCCTGGGCGCGCCGGTGCTCCGCACCCGCTGGATGCGCGGCGACAAGCGCCGGGCGAACCGGATCGACGAGGCTTCGGGGCTGTGGCGGAAGAACGACCCCGCGCTGGCCGACCGGTTCCGGCGCGGCTGAGGCGGGCACGCCGGATCTGCCGTGACCTCGACGGCACCCCGGTCGTCTATCGTTCGAGGCGACGCGGGGGCGCGGTACGGGGTGAGGGGGTCGGCGTGGCCGGGCACGACTATTCGACCAGTGCCGCGGGCGCGGTTCCGCTCGGCGAGCGGCGGCCGCGATCGCACTTCGCTTCGCTGTGGATCACCTTCGCGGCCGGGTTCACCTACCTGTTCCTCGGGTTCCAGTACCACGACGCCGGATACTCGCTGGCGCGCGCCGTCGGCACGGGCGCGCTCGGCGGGGTGGCTTACGTCGCGTATGCGCTGCCCGCCGCGTACCTGGGGTCGAGCACCGGGCTGACGCACGGGCTGCTCACCAGGTCCATTCTCGGCAAGGCCGGTTCGCTGCTGGTTTCGGTGCTGCTGATCGGGGTCGCCGCGGGCTGGGTCGCGTTCGCGTTCAACCTGCTCGCCACGTTGTACGACGGATTGTTCGGCTGGGGTGAAATCGTCGTGGTCAGCGTCGTGCTGGCGATTCTCGGCATCGTGAACAATTTGTTCGGTTTCACCGGCATCGCGGCTTTCGCCAGGTTCGTCGTCGCGCCGTTGCTCGTGGTGTGGATTCTGTACCTGGTCATCAAGGGGTTCGTGGAAATCCCCGGCGATGTGCTCGGCGCGGGTTCGGCGAATTCCGAACTGCCGTTGCTGTCCGGGGTCGGGGTGGCGATCGGTTCGGTGATGTGGGGCAACGAACCGGACACCTGGCGGTACGGGAAGCCGAAGGTGCTGTGGCCGCTGCCGGTACTGGCCGTCGCGGTGACGATCGGGCTCGTGCTGTTCGTCGCGGGCGGCTGGATGATGGCCGCCGTCTCGGGTGCCGGTGCCTCGGACTTCGGGCCCGCGTTCCGGTACACGGTCGGCTATTCGATGTTCGGGCTGCTGTGGCTCGGCGCGCTGGTCGCGACCGTGGTGCAGGTCGCGGTCAACGACGGCAACTACTACGAGATGGTCAACGCGGGGCAGAACCTGCTCGGCCAGCTCCCCGGCTGGCGGCGCTGGTGGACCTGCCTGCTGACGGCGGCGGTCGCGGCCGTGTTCGCCTGGCGGTTCCCCCAGGTCGAGAACGGGTTCTTCACGGTGACGAGCTGGTCGTCGCTGGCGCTCCCGTCGGTGACCGTGGTGATGTGCGTCGACCGGTTCCTCGTGCCGCGCTTCGGGTTGCGCCGTCCCGGTGGCGCGCCGCACTGGCGGGCGGCCGGGTTCGCGAACTGGCCGGGGATCGTGGCGGTGCTGGCCGCGGTCGGGTTCGGCGCGTGGGGCCTCGGCCTGTTCCCCGGCCGGGAACCGGCGCCGTCGGCAGGACTGCCTTCGGTGGAGGCGTGGCTGCTGGCCGGGGTGCTTTACGCTGCACTGGCCGCGCTGGCGGCGAGGTTTCCCCACGCGGGCGGCGTGCTGGGTTTCGCCGTGGTACCAACGAACGACGACAAGACCGCATCGACAGAATCGACAGAGGAGAGCGCGCGATGACCCGTTCGGCCCGCGAGGTACTCGACACCGTCCGGCAGGAACTGCTGCCGTCGGAAGGGGACAACCGGCTGGTTCCCCTGATCGAGCAGGGCCGTGCGCCGCGGTCGGTGTTCGCCGCGCTCGCCGCCGAGGAGTACCGGATCGTCACCAGCGACTGGCGCAGCTTCCTCGCGCTGGCGGGCAGGGCGGACGAGCGCAACGCGCGCGAGTTCTTCGCCGGGCTGGCGCAGGGCGAAGGGATCGCGCTCGGGAAGCTGACCGCGCTGGCCGAGGCGGTGGACCTGGACGAGGCCGCGTTGCGCGCGCACCGGCCGCGGGCGGGCTGCCAGGCGTACCCGGCGTACGTGGCGTGGCTCGCGCTCAACGTTTCGCCCGCGGACGCCGTGGTCGCGATGGTGTCGAACTTCGCCGCGTGGGGCAGCTACTGCGCGACGATCGCGCAGGCGATGCGCACCCAGTACGGCTTCGACGACGAGGCGTGCGGGTTCTTCGACCTGTTCGGCACGCCGCTGCCGGACGACCAGGCGGTCGCCGCCGTGCAGGCCGGTATCGACTCCGGCACGCTCACCGAGGACGTTTCCGACTACGGAAGGCTCTTCCAGAGCTACGAACTCATGTTCTGGAACACCATCGCCGACGAGGCCTGACTACGGGGCCTGACTACGGGGCCTGACTACGAGGCTTGACTACGAGGCCGGTGAGGGTGCGGTGTTCGCGGGGTGGCGCAGGTCGCCGATGAGACCGTCGTCGTAGAGCCGGAGGAACGCCGCCACGACCGCCGGGTCGAACCGCGTCCCGCTGCCGCGCACCAGCTCCGCGCGGGCGAGTCCGGGCTCCACGGCGGGCCGGTGGGGCCTGCCCGCGAGCATGGCGGCCCACGCGTCGCACACCGCGACGACCCTGGCCTCCACCCGGATCCCGCCACCGGAAAGCCCGGCCGGATAGCCGGAACCGTCGTGGCGTTCGTGGTGCTGGCGCACGACGCTCGCGAGTTCGAGCATTCCCGGGATGACCCGCAGCAGGTGGAAACCGTGCTCGGGATGGGCGCGCACGAGCCGCAGCTCGTCCTCGGCGAGGTTCCCCGGTTTGGCCCAGATCCGCCGCGGCACGAACAGCTTCCCGATGTCGCGGAGCCTGCCTGCCACCTCGGCGCGCCGCGCGGTGCCCTCGTCGTGCCCGAGTTCGGCGCACACCAGCCCGGCCCACCTGCCCACCGCGCCGCCGTGGCCCGCCGTCGAGGTCCAGCCGTCCACCTCGTCGGCGACGGTGCGCAGGTAGGCCAGCGAGGCTTCGCGGCCGGAGGCGCCGTCCCCGCCGTGGCCCGCCAGCGCGGACGGGTCGAGCACGTCGGCGGCGACCACGCGGTCGCGGCCGCTCTGCTTGGCGGTGTAGAGCGCGCGGTCGGCGGTGGTGACCAGCTCCAGCGGGGTCGCGCCGTGCAGCGGGAACACCGCGGCGCCGACCGAAACCGTGACCGGCACGGACAGCTCCTCGCTGATCCGCACCGGCGCGCTGCGCGTGGTCTCCCGCAGCCGTTCCGCGATCGCGTGCAGCTCCTCCGGCCCGATTCCCGGTGCCAGCAGGGCGAACTCCTCGCCGCCGTAGCGGGCGAGCACGTCCCCGCTCCTGGTCACCTCGCGCAGCCTGGCGACGACCTCCACCAGCACGCGGTCGCCGGCGGGGTGGCCGTACCGGTCGTTGATCGCCTTGAACCGGTCGACGTCGACGATCAGCACGGTCAGCCGGTGCCCGCCGCGGCGCGCGCGTGCCAGTTCGAGCGGGAGCTGGGTTTCGAAGAACCGGCGCGTGTACAGCCCGGTCAGCCCGTCGGTGATGGCGAGCTGGCGGTGCTGGATCACCAGCCCGCCCAGCCTGGTGATGATGAGCATGAACAGCACCGCGCACGCCACCGCGACGACCGGGATGTCGCGCAGCTCCCCGCGCCCGTACTGCACCAGCAGGATCAGCGGCGCCACCAGCGCCGCGGTGAGCAGCGCGATGATCCGGCCCGCGCCGAGCCGGTGGTCGCTCGCCGGGGCGCGGTCGCTGACCTGCTTCGCGGTCGGGTGCAGCGCGGCGGCGCCGAGTGCGAGGTTGCCGGAAAGCCAGATGGCGTCGAGGAAGTTGCCGACCTGGTAGGTGCCGGCGAGCTGCTGGAAGACGTAGATGCTGTCGGCGGCGAAGAACGCGACCAGATTGGCGCTGAGGAAGGAGAACGAGACCGGGCGGCGCCCTCTGCCGAGGATCAGCAGCAGCGACACCGACAGCATCGCGAGATCGAGGATCGGGTACGCGACCGACGCCAGCTTGGTGACGCCGGGGGTGTCCGCGCGGGCGTTCGGGCCGATCAGGTACAGCCACGACAGCGTCCCCGCGACGACCACGAGCATCGCGGCGTCCAGCACGCCCTGCACGTCGCCGCCGGGGTTGCGCAGCCGGATCAGCACGATCAGCCCGACCACGATGAACGGGTAGTGCGAGAGGTAGAGCACGTCGGCGAGCCCGGGGAACGTCGTGCTGCCGAGCACGAAGTGCGAGACGTAGAAGACGGAGTCGGCGGCCGCGTAGACGAGCTGGCTGACGCCGACGAACAGCCACGGCGCGCGGGGCGCGGTGCGCCCGCGCGCGGTGCTCACCAGCACCGCGACCGCGGAGGACGCGCTGACCAGGCAGTACAGCGTCACCGAGATGATCGCGTTGAGGCCGAGCGAGACGACGACGTAGTACAGGGCGGTGACGAGCACCCCGGCGATCAGGTAGGCGGACCAGGCCGCCGTCCGCACCCTGCCCCCCGTGACGGTCATCCGCCAACGGTAGCAACTCGAACACGGCGTGCGCATGCGAATCGGCGGGTGTCCGGCATGCGGCGAGCCCGCCGTACCGCTGACCGGTCAGCGGCGCGATGACCTGGTTCTCCGGTTCGATCGGGCCACTTCCGGAAAGGGGCCTTGAAATCGCGGCGACGGCGTTCCGTGAAAGAATCCGCGTGAATTGCCGGGCTGCGGAGCGGAAATTGTTTTCTGCGCGACGGCGGCCGGGACTGCTCCGAGGAGTTGTCATCGGAGTGCGAGCCGGGGGCGTGTTCTTGTCATTCCAAAGAGGACTCCGCGAGGGAATGTACGCGTGTTAAAGTGCCGCGGTGACCGTAAATTCGGCTGGCCCGTTCGGTTCACGGCTGCTCGGCCCCGCCGGGCAGGACCGCCGTACCCTGCGAATCCGGATCCAGCTGATCCTGACCAGCGCGCTCATCATCGCGAACCTGATCGGCGCCGGTGTGGTCGCCGCGCTGTCCGTGCTCGTCGTGCCGAGCGCGGGACCGGACAGCCACACCCTCGGCGTGCTGGCGATCGCGGCGCCGGTCTACCTCTGCGCGGCGATCGTCGCCGGCGCGATCTGGGGCACCAGGGACGCCTTCCGCGCGCTGCGCTGGGTCACCGAGGAGCGCACACCGGGCGCGGAGGAGCGCAAGGCCGCGCTGCGGGTGCCGTTGCGCCTGACCGCGGTCCAGCTCACCCTGTGGGGACTGGCGACCGTCCTGTTCACCGTGCTGGCCGGCCTGCTCCAGCCCTCGCTCGTCTACGCGATGGGGTTCACGGTCGGCTTCGCGGGTGTGGTGGTGTGCGCGAACGCTTACCTGCTCAGCGAATTCGCGCTGCGCCCGATCTCCGCGCAGGCCCTCTCCGGTGCCGCGCCGCAGGCGAGCGGGAGCGGGGTCCGGCTGCGGATGCTGCTGTTCTGGTCGCTCGGCACCGGTGTCCCGGCGGCCGGCCTGGTGATGGTGGCGGTGTTCGCGCTGGTGCGCGAGGACGTCTCCGCCACGAAGCTGGCCACCACCGTGGTCGTGCTCGGCTGCGTGGTGATCGTGTTCGGCATGCTGCTCACGGTGTTCACCGCGCGCGCGGTGGTGGCGCCGATCCGGTCGGTCCGGATCGCGCTGAGCAAGATCCGCCACGGCGATCTCGACGTGGCGGTCCAGGTCTACGACGGGACGGAACTGGGGCTGCTGCAGGCGGGGGTCAACCAGATGGCGGCCGGGCTGCGGGAGCGCGAGCACATCAGGGACCTGTTCGGCAAGCACGTCGGCGAGGACGTCGCGGCGGGCGCGCTGGGTGCGGGCACCGAACTCGGTGGCGAGGTGCGCGAGGTGTCCGTGCTCTTCGTCGACGTCGTCGGGTCGACCACGATCGCCGCGACCCGCCCGCCGACGGAGGTCGTCGAACTGCTCAACCGGTTCTTCGCGGTGGTCGTCGACGAGGTCGACCGCTACGACGGGCTGGTCAACAAGTTCGTCGGCGACGCGGTGCTGGCGATCTTCGGCGCGCCGGTCGAACTGCGCGAGCACGCCGGGGCCGCGCTCGCGGCGGCGAGGGCGATCGCGGCGAGGCTGCGGGCGGAGGTACCCGACTGCGAGGCGGGGATCGGGGTCGCCACCGGGCCCGCGGTCGCGGGCTACGTCGGGGACCGCCGCCGTTTCGAGTACACGGTGATCGGCGATCCGGTGAACGAGGCGGCACGGCTCACCGAACTGGCGAAGAGCGTGCCGGGCGGTCTCGTCGCGTCCTGGCGCGCCATCGAGTCCACATCGGACGGTGAAGGGGCGCGGTGGCGCGCGGCCGAGCAGATCACGCTGCGCGGACGCCTCGAGGAGACCACCGTCGCCGTGCCGCGCGAGGAGAGCTGACGCGCTAGCGCCGACCGTCCTTACGCGACTTGCGGACGACCTTGACCGAGCCCCAGAACGCCAGCCCGCTGATCCGGACCACCGGCGCGCCCGGCGGGGCGGCCTGGCGCCGGGAGCGCCTCGCGGTGCGGAAGCCGCCCATCAGCCCGGTGCCGTCGACTTCGACCGTGATGTCCTCCGGCGCGATGACCTCGACCCCGCCCATGATCGCGAACGCGGAGATCCGCGACCGCGCCGCGGTGAGCCTGGCGTACCGCAGGTCGATCGTGACCCCGCCCCAGAACGCCAGCGCCCGGTGCCGCGACGGCAGCGTCCACTCGCCCCTTCTGTCCACTCCGGACATCACCGCGACCGACCGCCTCGGGCCCTGCTCCGCGTCCGCGGCGGCGACCGCCCTGGTCTGGAGATCGGCCACCACCGCCTCGGTTTCGACGAGCGTCTTCGCGGCGTAGAGGTGGCCGAGCCGGTCTTCGAGTTCGTCCAGCGTGAGCTGGCCCGTACCGGAGGCGTGGTAGAGCGCCTGCGCCATGCGTTCGCGGTCGGCGTCGGAGGCGCGGAGCCGCAGGGGATCTTCGCTCATGTCGCCCACCTTGAAAGCCATGCTGGAACGTGCGCGGAATCGGGACGAAAGGATTTATAGCAGCTCCGGTGCGTTGTTCACAATTGTCAGTTCCTTTCCTTTTTCACCGTCGGCAGTTGTCACCGCGCTGCGAAAAGCGCCGGTCAGGGCTTCAGGAAGAAATCGACGAGCGGGAGCACGAGTTCCTTCCGCCCGAGCAGACCGCTGTGCGTCGTGCCCGGCAGCACCGCGAGCTGGGCGCCGCCGATCAGGTCCCGCATCCGCGCGGCGTGCTCGACGCGGACGAAGTCGTGGTCGCCGATCACCAGCAGGGTCGGTGCGGTGATGCCGCGGAGGTCGTCGAGCGACCAGGCGTCGACGGTGCCGGGCACGGTCGAGACCTTCGCCATGAACTCCGGGAAGTGCCCGGGGTCGGGCGCGGTGCTGGCGTAGGCCTCCCGCATGGCCGCGAAGTCGGCCTCGGTCGGCATCCGGGTCGAACTCGCCCACAGCGCGGGGTCGCGGATCTCGTCGTGGTAGCCGTCCGAGCGGAAGTGCGTCGCGGCCAGGAGTAACCGGTCCACCCGGCCGGGGTGGCTGAGCGCGACCTGGATGGCGACGAGGCCGCCGAGGCTGAACCCGAACAGGTCGGCGCGGTCGACGCCGAGGTGGTCGAGCAGGCCCGCGACGTCGTCGGCGAGGTTCGCCAGCGTCAGGTCCCGGCTGGTGTCGGCGGTGTGCCCGTGGCCCTGCAACTCGACGGCGATCACCTGCCTGGTCGCCGACAGCTCGGGCAGCAGCGCGCCGAAGGACAGCTCGATGGTGAGCAACCCGCCGTGCAGCACGACGAGGGGCTTACCGGTGCCGTGCACCTCGTAGTACAGGTTCAAGCCGTTGACCTGTGCGTATGCGGACTTCATCGCTCTTTCTCCGTTCACCGGTGCGGGTCGTACCGCTGACGCGTCGAACGGCGGACCGGGAATTCGACAGCGGCGCGAAAGATTCTTCCGAGGCTATCGGGCGGATCGTCGCAAGTGGACGCCCGAGCCGGTGCGTCCGTCGGGAGCACGCCGTTCGGACGGGGCCCTGCGAGTGATTGGTCTGGACCTCTGTCCGACCGGCGAGAACAATCGGAACGATGCGCGATACCACCGTGTCACCGGGGACGCCCTGCCGCACCGAGCACACCGGCGAGCCGCCGATGCACCGGCTGGAGGTCCCGATGCCGCACGCGCTCCCGTTCGCCATCGGCACGTTCGACTCCATCGGCCCGATGTCGCGCGCGCCGTTCCCGCACCGCCACACCTTCCACGAGATCGCCCACGTCACGGCGGGCACCGGCACGCACGTCGTCGACCTCGCGCGCTGGGAGCTGCGCCCGCCGCACCTGTACGTGCTCACCCCCGGTCAGGTGCACCACTGGGCGGACGCGCGCGGGCTGACCGGGGTCGTCGTCCTGTTCACCGACGACTTCCTGCTCGACCACCCCGCGGACCGGGATCTCCTGCGACGCCTCGGCGCGCGTCCGTGGCTGAACCCGGGCGCCGCCGACGACGTCGCGCTGTCCCGGCTCTTCGCCGAGCTCGAAGACGAGTACCGGCGCGCGGACGAAGGGGCCGAATCGGTGCTGCGCGCACTGCTGCACGTGCTGGTGGTCCGCCTCGCCAGGCTCTCCGAACTGGCGGTGGACACGCCGTCGGCGCGGCACTGCGGGGTCGTCGAGGAGTTCACCCGGCTGACCGGCACCGATCCGGCGCTCTGCTCGGTCGGTGAGTACGCGGCGCGCATCGGCGTCACGCCCGGTTACCTGACCAAGGTCGTCAAGGCGGAGACCGGCCGCACCCCGTCGCAGCTCGCCCGCGCGGCGCGCATGCTCGAAGCCAAGCGGCTGCTGGCCACGACGGCGCTGAGCGTGCGGCAGGTCGCGGCCAGGGTCGGCTTCGTCGACCCGGCCTACTTCTGCCGGTTCTTCCGGCGGGAGACCGGGGTGAGCCCCGGTGACTTCAGGCGTGCCGGCGATGTGCTTCCCCACCAGGGAGACCGTCGCCGCCCGCGTGAAAAAACACCACGACCATCGGATCCAGTCCATCGTCAGCGCCGCACCGCGGACGTAGCTTCACGGTGAATCCCCGACGCCCCACAAGGAGCAGACATGGATGAGTTCCCGGACGGCGACCACGAAACCACCACGGAAGGGTCCGGCGGCAGGGAGATCAGCCGCAAGACCGCGTTGAAGGCCGCGCTCGCCGCGGGCGTCACGGTGCCGCTGGCGATGATCGCCGTCCCGGCTCTGGCCCGCACCAACGTGACCACCGGCGCGGCGCCCGAGCTGACGCCGCCGTGCGACGACGGCGACGACCCGACCCCGCCCCAGATGGAGGGCCCCTACTTCAAGCCGAGTTCGCCGGAGCGGACCAATCTGGTCACACCGGGCACGCCGGGCACCCGGCTGACCGTGACCGGGTACGTGTTCGGGCGGGCCTGCCTGCCGGTGAGCCGGGCGCTGCTGGACTTCTGGCAGGCCGACAACAACGGTGCCTACGACATGGCCGGCTACACCTTCCGCGGGCACCAGTACACCAACGCGCAGGGCGCCTTCACGCTGACCACGATCGTGCCCGGCCTCTACCCCGGCCGGACCAGGCACATCCACGTCAAGGTGCAGGCGCCGGGACGGCCCATCCTGACCACGCAGCTCTACTTCCCCGGCGAGCCGCGCAACAACACCGACTCGTTGTTCGACCCGCGCCTGCTGATGACGGTCCGCGACGGGCAGGGCGGCAAGGAAGCTGCGTTCGACTTCGTCCTCAACGTGCCGCAGACCGGTACACCGACGACCTCGCCCACCACACCGCCCACCACGCCTCCCGGCAGCGACAGCTGGGTCGCGGGTACTTCGTACGCCGCGGGCACCAGGGTCACCTACGGCGGCCGCGCGTTCGTGTGCCTGCAGGGCCATCTGGCCCAGTCCGGCTGGGAACCGCCGTCGGCGCCCGCGCTGTGGCGGGCCGAATGAGCGGCCGTCGCGGTCCTTGATCAACCGCCGCCACGAGGCGTTTTCCGGTGCCGGACCGGCCGGGACGCCCCGTGGCGGCGTCCCGGCCGGTCCGGAATGGCGCGACTCGCCCGGCGCAATTCACGGTATGGGGCCGGTCCTCGCCGTGTTGTTCGATAGGGTACGAGCTTCCTCCCCAATGAGTAGAAGGCTTTTACCCATGGCTCAAAAAATCAGCGTCCAGATGCTCGACGACATCGACGGCACCGAGGCGACCCAGACGGTTCCCTTCGCCCTCGACGGCGTTTCCTACGAGATCGATCTGTCCGACGACAACGCGGCGAGGCTTCGCGACGAACTGGCCGTCTATGTCGGCGCGGGCCAGCGCATCGGCGGCAGGAAGATCCGTCTCGCCACCGGGCAGACCGCGGCCGAGGGCGGTTCCACCACGACCACGGCCGACCGCGAGCGCAACCGTCAGATCCGGGTCTGGGCGCAGGAGAACGGCTACGAGGTCGCCGAGCGCGGCCGCCTCTCCAGCGAAATCGTCGCCGCCTACGAGGTGGCACAGCAGGCGCCGGTGGAAAAGGTGGCCGAGAAGCCCGCCCGCAAGCGCGCGCCGAGGCGCAAGAAGGCGGCCAGCGTCGCCTGATTGGCGTTGCCAGGGGGTGGGCGGCCGACCGGCCGCCCACCCCCTGGTGTTTTCGCCACTGGTTTCCGGAAACGGCCGCTTTCCGTGCCCGGCTCGTGTCAGAAGGTGATGCCGAACCCTTCGATCGAACCGGTGTCGAACCGGTAGAGGTCGCGCACCCGCAGTTTCCAGGTGCCGTTCGCGCTTTCCGCCGAGGCGTCCACCGGGTAGGTCTGGTGCACGCCGTCCGCGGAGCCCGTCCCGCCCGCGTCCTTCAGCCGGTACGCCTTTCCGCTCGGCCCGATGAGGTCGATGGCGAGATCGGCGGAGTAGCTGTGTCCGATGTCGACCTTCACCGGGAGCGCGGCCGGGGCCCTGCCGTCGCAGCCGTCCTGGGTGAGCGAACTGGTCACCTCGTCGCCGCCGTCCGGGATCGCGACCGGGACCGTCCCGGTCTTCGTCCCGCACTTCGGCCCCGGCCCGCCGTCGCCGATGAACGACATGTTCAGCAGCTTGTTCGGCGAGCCGCTGCCGGGGTTCTTCACGGCGCCGTCGGTGGCGTTCTGCACGAGCGCGTCACGGACCTGCTGCGGGCTCGCCGAGGGGGTGGCCGCGAGGTACAGCGCGGCCGCGCCGACGACGTGCGGGGTGGCCATCGAGGTCCCGCTCATGTTCGCCGTGCCGCCGCCGCTCGTGCTGAGCGAGGTGATGTTGACCCCGGGGCCGAAGAGGTCAGTGCAGGTCCCGTAGTTCGAGAAGGACGCCCGGTTGTCGTTCTGGTCGGACGCGTTCACGGTGATCGCTTCGGGCACCCGCGCGGGGCTCGTGTTGCACGCGTCGCTCGAGGCGTTGCCCGAGGCGACGCCGTAGACCACACCGGAGGCGATGGACTTCTTCAGCGCGTCGTCGCCGACGCCGGGCGCGTCCATGGTGAGGCTCATGTTCGCCACCGCGGGCTTGTGCGCGTTCGCGGTGACCCAGTCGACGGCGTCGATGATCCCGGAGTCGGGGCCGGTGTCGGAGCAGTCGCCGCCGAGCACCTTGAGCCCGACGATCTTGACCTGCTTCGCCACGCCGTAGGTCTTGCTGGCGATCGTCCCCGAGGTGTGGCTGCCGTGGCCGTGGCAGTCCTTGCCGTCGCCGCCGAAGAAGTCCTTCCCGACGCTGGCGCGGCCTTCGTA
This sequence comes from Amycolatopsis minnesotensis, assembly GCF_039529815.1. Classification (NCBI taxonomy): domain Bacteria; kingdom Bacillati; phylum Actinomycetota; class Actinomycetes; order Pseudonocardiales; family Pseudonocardiaceae; genus Amycolatopsis; species Amycolatopsis minnesotensis. The sequence continues at coordinate 125,475 of NZ_BAAANN010000030.1, forward strand.
CTCGGGGTTGCCGGGGTTGATCCCGGTGTCGAGGTCGTACGCGGTGACCCCTTCGCCGCTGTTGCCGTAGGCGTACTTCCGGTCGAGCGGCAGGGTCTTCTGGTCGATCCGGTCCAGGCCCCAGGTCGGGTTGTTCTGCGTGCCCGCCGCCTTCGCGGTGCCGTCCTGGTACACCGTCTCGACCGCGGGGTCGGCGGCGAGCCTGCGGGCCTGCCGTTCGGTCATCTTCCGCACCGAGAACCCGTGGATGGTGGCCGTGTAGGTCGAGCGCACCTCACCGCCGTAGCGCTGGGCCAGCGATGACGAGGTCGCCTGGATACCGGCAACACCGTCCTTGAGCTTCACGATGTACTGGTCGCCGTAGTGCTGTTTCGCCTGCACCACGACGCCTTCGGGTTCGGCGGCCACGGACGTTCCCGCGCCGAGCGCGAGCAGCGGGCCCAGCACGCCGAGTGCCAGCAGGGTCTTTCCGGTCCTGTGCATCAGATCCTCGTCTCGGTCAGCTGATGGTGAGGGTGTAGGTGGCGGTGCCGGTCTTGCCGGTGGAGTCGGTGGCGGTGACGGTGATGGGGTAGGTGCCTGTCTGGAAGGGGGCGATGACC